>JAPHTE010000460.1 GCA_026196445.1 Lysobacterales bacterium | reverse complement strand
GTCCTGCATCAGGATGGCGAAGCCCTCGCTCTGCAGGCTCAGCAGGGCCCGTTGCAGGGTGTCTTCGTCCGCTGCCAGGTCTGCGGCCATCTGTCGCCTGCTAATGGGCCCCAACCCCGCCATACGGCTCCTGAGCAGGTTTGCCAGGGCTTGTTCACGCTCGAGATCAGGTAGGCTGGGCAACAGTGCGCGTGGATCGGGTGAAAATTCCGCTTGCGGATGTATCGCCAGCCATTCCGGAAGTCGCTCTGCGGCCAGCCACCAGTGATGCTCGCCCGAGGATACGTGGCAGACGCGAAACTCATCGGCCAGCGCCTTGAACCAGGCATCCCAGCCGGCCGCGTTGCCGGCAGCGCCCGAACTTGAGTTACCACTTGTGAACTCGGGCCGGGTCAGAAATCCCAGCTGCAAAAGGCCATCGTGCAACTCGTCTGCGTTGCGCGGCTGGATCCAGGCCTCGTTACGTACCTGCTCGGTGGCCTCGACGCTGATGATGCTGAGCGTCGCGGCGGATGACAGGTCGTCCGGGTTGTGGCTGATGGCCAGGGTGCGTCGGTTTTCGGCTTCCCCGTCGTCCAGAAAGGCATAAGGACGTGCGTTGATGATCTCGCGTGATAATGGCGATGGCCCCACGAGATCAAGACAGCGTACTTCGACATTCCCGGCAATGATCTTGTCCAGCAGCAGTTCCAGGCCGTCGATGTCCATGGTCTCGGTCAGGCAGTCGCCAATGGTCTGTTTAACCAGTGGATGGTCGGGTATCTCACGTGCGCCACGTATGTTTTCGAAACAGGCGATCTGGTCGGGGAAGACCACCGCGACCAGGTCCTCCGCCTGGTTTCTCTGCCACTGTGGCGGCACTTTCTTGCCGTTGCGCATACGTTGTACCGCGAGAGCCGTGGTCGCGTTCCAGCGCCAACGCAATTCAAACATCGGTGCATCCAGCAGCGCCTGGATCAGAACATCGCGGACGGTCTCCGGTTTAAGGTAAGCAGCCACATCGGCGATCTCGAAGCTGTGTGTCTCACCCAGCGACAGGATCAGGGCGTCCTCCAGCGCGGAGGCCTGCAGTTCGAAATTGAACTGGCGGCAGAAGCGCTTGCGCAGGGCCAGCCCCCAGGCGCGCATCAGGCGTGAGCCGAGTGGCGCGTGCACAACCAGGTGCATGTCACCGGAGTCGTCGAAAAACCGCTCCATGACAATCCGGTCCCTTGTTGGCAGGCAATCCAGCGCCAGCAGGGAAGCATGCAGGTATTCGACCAGTTGGGCGGCGGCCAACGGTGCGATACCCTGCCCTGTCAGGGTCTTCGTCACCGTAACCGGGTCACTTTCCTGCAACTGCCGTTCGATTTCTGCGCGCAAATCCGATACTGCCATGGACAACTCATCGCTGCGGCCCGGCGTGTCGCCGAACCAGAAAGGGATATTGGGTGGCTGGCCATGCGCGTCCTCCACCAGCACCCTGCCCTGTTCGATTTTCAGTATCCGGTAACTGGTATTGCCGAGCTGGAAGATATCGCCGGCGATGCTTTCAAAGGCGAAATCCTCGTTCAGCGTGCCGACGCGGTGACCCTGCGGCAGCATGATGACCTCGTAATCGAAGTGATCCGGTATCGCTCCGCCATTTTGCAAGGCGGTCAGGCGCGCCGCCGGCCGGCCGCGTAATTCGCCGTTGACGGCGTCATAAAACACCAGCGCAGAACGTCTGCCCCGGCGCGTTGAGTAGCCATCCGCCAACATGCGTAAAACCTGCCGGAACTGTTCCTTGTCCAGGTCACGGTAGGGCCAGGCCTGGCAGACCACCTGGTAGAGCCCATCCGCACCCCAGTCCCTGGCGGCGAGTTCCGCAACGAGCTGTTGGGCCAATACGTCCAGCGGCGCCGTCGGTATGACGATGGTATCCAGCATTCCGGATTGCAGTGCCCGTTGTAGAGCGACACATTCCACCAGGTCATCCCGGCTTAGGGGGAACAGGCGTCCCTTGGGGGTTTCACCGACCGCGTGGCCTGATCTTCCGATGCGTTGCAGCAAGGCCGCGATACTGCCCGGCGAGCCCATCTGGCAGACCAGGTCGACATG
>JAPHTE010000314.1 GCA_026196445.1 Lysobacterales bacterium | reverse complement strand
ATGAATATGCGGGAACGAACTACCGGGTAATGTAGACACTTGCGCAGAGTGAGCCAGAGTGTCCCGCTGACCTTATAACACAGTAGCAGTGTTCACCAGAGCGATCAGCACAAGGCGCAAGCGCGTCGGAATAGTGGTTCTATGCCAAGTGCTTGTAACGCAGTGAAGATCGTTCTGGTGAGCACCCGAAGGGCGCGTACACTAATCATCATCTGCTAAGTTAGCAATTCTCAGCATAGCACCACTATGCTTTCGAACTGCCGCCTTGCAGCTAACAATTTGTGTACGCGCTGATCATGCGTTATAAGGTCAGCAGGACACTAGTGGACGCTTTGCGTCCTTTTTTCGTTCCTAGTTGAAAACAAAAGAGATATTGCAATGCCTGTTATTACACTTCCTGACGGAAGCCAGAAACAATTCGAACAAGCCATCACGGTGATGGACGTGGCAAACGACATCGGTCCCGGCCTGGCCAAAGCAACGCTGGCGGGTGAGGTCGACGGCCGCCTGGTCGATGCCTCGTACGAGATCGCGGATGATGTGGAACTGCGCATTATCACCGCCAGGGACGAAGAAGGCCTGGAAATCATCCGGCACTCTACAGCGCACTTGTTGGCACAGGCGACGCAACGCCTGTTCCCGGACGCGCAAGTGACGATTGGCCCGGTCATTGAAAATGGCTTCTACTACGATTTTGCCTACGAGCCGGGGTTCACACCGGAAGACCTGGAAAAGATTGACGAGGAGATGCGCAGCATCGTTGATGCTGCCCTGCCTGTAAAGCGAGTGGTCAAGAGCCGTGACGAGGCGGTGCAGTTTTTCCGCGGGTTGGGCGAAGAATACAAGGCGCAGATCATCGAGGCCATTCCCGAGGACGAAACCCTGTCTCTGTATGAGCAGGGCGAATTCACGGACCTGTGTCGTGGCCCGCACGTACCCAATACCTCGCACCTGGGCGAGTTCAAGCTTACCAAGCTGGCAGGTGCATACTGGCGTGGTGACAGCAATAACGAGATGTTGCAACGCGTCTATGGCACCGCCTGGCGGACGAAAAAGGAACTGAAAACCTATTTGCACAACCTCGAGGAAGCGGAAAAGCGCGACCACCGGCGAATCGGTAAACAGTTGGACCTGTTCCATTTCCAGGAGGAAGCACCCGGCATGGTCTTCTGGCACGACAATGGCTGGACCATATACACCGAGGTGAAGAAGTACGTACGCAAACGGCTGCGCGCGTCCGGGTACATGGAGGTCAACACCCCCGAACTGGTCGATATCAGCCTGTGGGAGAAATCCGGACACGCTGACAAGTTCCTCGAGAACATGTTCCTGACCGGTAGCGAAGACCGTTCCTTTGCCCTGAAACCGATGAACTGTCCATGCCACATCCAGATATTCAACCAGGGCGTGGTCAGCTACCGCGATTTGCCTATGCGTATGGCGGAGTTCGGTTCCTGTCACCGCAATGAGGCTTCCGGTGCTTTACACGGCCTGATGCGCGTGCGCGGATTTGCCCAGGACGATGCACACATTTTCTGCACACCCGGCCAGGTCAAGGACGAAGCAAAGAAATTCATCGACCTGTTGTACGGCATTTACCATGACTTCGGTTTCGAGGAGGTGATGGTGGAGTTGTCCACGCGTCCCGAAAAACGTGTCGGTGACGACGCCTTGTGGGACAGGGCTGAGGAAGGGTTGGCAGCCGTCCTGGAAGAGGCGGGTATCGATTACAAGCTGAACCCGGGTGACGGCGCTTTCTATGGTCCGAAGATCGATTTCTCCTTGCGCGATACCATCGGCCGCGTCTGGCAGTGTGGCACCCTGCAGCTCGATTTCAACATGCCCGGCCGTCTCGGCGCAGAGTACGTGACCGAAGACGGATCGAAACAGGTGCCGGTCATGTTACACCGGGCGATCCTCGGATCACTGGAACGGTTCATCGGCGTTTTGATTGAAAACTACGCCGGTAAGATGCCCGTTTGGCTGTCCCCGGTACAGGCCGTGGTGCTCAATATTACCGACCGGTCGGACGAAAGATGTAAGGAAATTGCCGAATCCCTTGAAAATCAAGGGTTCCGCGTCGAATTAGACTTGAGAAATGAGAAGATCGGCTTTAAAATCCGCCAGCACACTTTAAGCAGGGTTCCATTTATGCTCGTGGTGGGTGACCGCGAGGTCGAAGAAGGGACCGTGGCGGTGCGTACCCGGGAAGGTGAGAACCTGGGTAGCATGCAACTTGCAGCCTTTGCCGGGCATCTCGAAACGGAGATCGCCAGGCTTGGAAGAACCGGAAACTAACAGGAGAATTCAACATCGCATCAAAAAAAGAAACGCGGCGTAACGGGGACATATTGGCGCCGCAGGTCAGACTGATAGATCAAGATGGTGAACAGGTCGGTGTCGTGCCAATTGCACAGGCACT
>JAPHTE010000467.1 GCA_026196445.1 Lysobacterales bacterium | reverse complement strand
GTAACCCCGGCGCCGATCAGGCCCATCAGGGCCACCAGCTGGGACCACTGGGACGAAGTAAAACCAAACACCTTGACCGCGGCGACCGGCATCAGCGCCTGGCCGTAACCGCTGATCAGGCCATCGGCCAGCATGATGGCCATGACCACCAGGCTGGCGCGTTTCCACAGCACCTGGTTGACACCGGCGAACACCGCCTTGAACGAGTTGCCTTCCCGGTGCGCCGATGCGGCCTTGCCGGACGACCAGGGCAGCCTGCGCTCCCCGGGCCGCTCGAGCACAAAGACGAAGGCGAAGAAGAACACGCTGGATATAATGGCCGCGACCAGCGCGGTTGCCTGCAAACCGAAAGTCACCAGCATCACGCCGGAAACCGCCGAGGTCCCCGCCCAGCCAACCGCCTTGCCAAAGCTCATGTAAGCGTTGAGACGGCCCTGCTCGTTGACGGGTGTCAAATCGATCGACATGCCATCGACCGCGACATCCTGGGTAGCGGCGAATATGTTGATCAGCACGCCGATCGCCATCATCAAACCCATCTGGCCGACCGGGTCCTCGACCAGCACCAGTGCCAAAAACGAAACCGACAGGCCCAGTTGCGCTGCCAGCACCCACGGCCGGCGCCGGCCCATTGGCGCAAATTCGAAGCGGTCCATCAATGGCCCGGTCAACAGCTTGAACACCCAGGGCAGGACGATGACGGCGAGGTAGGAGCCGATATCCGCGGCGCTGACCCCCTGGCTGACCAGCCAGGCGGGGATCGCGATATGCAGAAAACCATAGGGGATGCCCTGGGCGAAGTACATCATCGCCCCGGTCAGGTAACGGATACGCGGGCTGTTTAGAAGCGTAAGGGTTGTTGTCACGTCGACTTCAACTGCATGGCTGGTCACTTTTCGTAGTTGTCCAAATCAGTCTAGTACATGGTGCGGATTTTGCCCGGAACCGGATCAGGGACAACGGTTCAGGCGTCGTTGTGAATAGCATTTGACAACAGACCGTAGTTGCCTTATACTAAAGCGTTGATTTACAACATTATTTACCACGCAAGAAAAGGAAATTTATCATCAAGATTCGTAAAGGTGAATGTGTTCACCACCCTCAGTACGGCATTGGAAAAGTTAAATCGATCAAGAAGATGAGCTTCACGGGGCGCGACGAAGCGACCTACGCCCAGATCCATTTTTCACGCAACGACCTGACCTTCACCCTTTTGAAGGAGGAATGTCCCAACATGCTTCGCAACCTGATCTCGGCATCCGATTCGCTCGAGTTGTTGGAGCAGATTGAGAAATGGGACGGCGAGCCCAGTTCACAGTGGAAGGCCAGGGCCGACAAGCACCAGGCGGCAATCGAAACCGGCGACCCTTTCGAATATGCGAAGGTTCCCAAGGAACTCAGCAAAATGGGTGCGGAAGAGGAATTGCGGCCACGGGACAAGGCGAACCTGGCGCAATCGCTGGCCCTTCTCAAAGAAGAGATCACCTACTCTTTGAAGAAGACCCCGGCCCAGGTTGAAACCCTCATCGGGAAAGCGCTGGAAGCCTAAACCGGGCAATTTGCCCGCGTCGTTCGCGTGCCGGAAACCACTTGGCGGCGAGACGCAACTTCCACACAGGACGCTCCTGCAGGAATGAAGGTATCCAAATTCTTCATTCGTTGTTAGGCTGTGTGCATGGCTAAATTTGTTCCTGTAGATACATTCGACCTGGTCATCTTTGGTGGCGCAGGCGACCTCGCCCTGCGCAAGCTCTTACCCGCCCTCTACCACCGCGACCTGGATGGCCAGCTGCCGGCCGGCTCGCGCATCATTTCATTGGGGCGTCGCGACCTTGACCGTGAGCAGTTTTTGCAAATGGTTTGCGATGCGCTGTGCGCCAACCTCAAGGGTTCGGAATACACCGAAGCGTTCTGGCAGTCCTTCTCGGAGCGTCTGCAATATATCCGGGCGGACGCATTGGAGCCGTCCGGCTGGCAGGATTTGAAGTCAGCCCTGGATGGATACGATGACCGTATCCGGGTATTTTATCTCGCCACCACGCCCACCTTGTTCGGCCCGATCGCAAGCGGCCTCAGCCAGAACGGCCTGGTGAATGACAAAGTCCGCATCGTGCTGGAAAAACCCATCGGCAACGACTACCAGAGCGCCGTTAAGATCAACGACCAGGTGGGCCGGTGCTTTGCCGAGAACCGCATCTTCAGGATCGATCATTACCTGGGCAAGGAGACGGTGCAAAACCTGCTGGCCCTGCGCTTTGCCAATTCGCTTTTCGAGCCGCTGTGGAACCGCGGCAATATCGACCACGTACAGATCACGGTGGCGGAAGACCTGGGTGTTGGCGAGCGTATCGAGTTCTACGACCAGGTCGGCACCTTGCGCGACATGGTGCAAAACCACCTGATGCAATTACTGTGCCTCACCGCCATGGAAGCCCCCACTTCGCGCAGCCACGACGCCGTGCGGGATGAAAAGATGAAGGTCTTGCGCTCGCTCAAGCCGATCGGCGCCGCCCAAGTGCGGCACAACACAGTGCGCGGACAATACCAGGCCGGCGCCATCAATGGGCAGGCCGTGGACGGCTACCTCGACGAACTGCAGGGCAAGGCCAGCAAGACCGAGACCTTCGTTGCCCTCAAACTGCACATCGATAACTGGCGCTGGTCAAACGTGCCGTTTTACCTGCGCACCGGGAAACGGCTCGAACAGAAATATTCCGAAATCGTCATCCAGTTCAAGGAAGTCCCCTATTCTATATTTCCGGAACTCACCGACGACGATGACGCCAACCGGCTCAGTATCCGCCTGCAGCCCGACGAGGGCGTGAAGCTCAGCCTGATGCTGAAGGACCCGGGCTCCGGCTTTCACCTGCGTCCGGCCGCGCT
>JAPHTE010000003.1 GCA_026196445.1 Lysobacterales bacterium | reverse complement strand
GGTCGGCTCGACCAGCCCACCACTGGTAAAAATGGCATCCGGCATTGCCACCAGGCCGCTCAAAGCAAACTCTTTCCAGCCCGAGGGGCTGTCACTGAGAATCTGCCACTCGAACGGCAAACTGCCGCCAGTGGAATACACGGCCGTGGGAAACACCATTTCTGGCAAACTGCTGGCTGTGAGCTTTACGTCGCCGTAAAGCCAGGTTCCGATCTTGTCCGGGCCGGCCAGCGTGATATCAACACTGATAGTCAGCGCGCGGCTGGCACCGTCTGCCAGCGTGAAGTTGGACGGCGTAACATTGACCGAAACCCCGTCCGGGAAACCTGTGGCGGATGCGGTCCAGGTAGCACCGCCCACCAGGTCGGTTACCGTACGCTGAAAATCACAGACAGTGCTGCAGCCCGAGTCCACCAGGCCCGGCAGGTTCAGGCTTTTTGGATCACCTCCCAACCCGGGGTTGGCCGTGATGAAACCCATCTCGGTCTCGTCCAGATACAAACCGGCATTGACCGCCAGGTCCAGCCGTGGCCTGCCGGCACCACGTTTATGCGGGGTGGCCACGCTGCCGTCATGATCGACCGCGAGTTCCGGTGTTGCGGTCATCGGGATTACCGAAGATAAAACCGAAGCTGTCCAGTTTGGGTGAACCGACTTCAGCAGCGCTGCCGCACCTGCGACATGCGGTGACGCCATGGAGGTTCCTGACAGGGGATAAAAGTCGTAGAGATCTCCGTCATACGCGCCGTTGATATTCGTACCTGGTGCAATGACGTCGGGTTTGAGGATATTCTCCACCGGCGGCAGGTTAGGGCCACGCGAGGAACTGCTGCTCAGTATGTCACCGGCTTCGGTAATGTGAAAAATGTCAAAACCACTGATCGAAGCCATGTGCCCGGTGCCGCTGTCCAGCCAGGTACGCAAGAGTTCGCCATCTTCGTAACCGATATGCAAGGCCGGCAGGCAATGGTCATCGGGGACCAGGTCCTGGAGGTTTGGGTCGTCGGTGTTGGCCAATACGTATCCGCCAGCGCCTGCCAACTGCAGGTTTTTACCTTTCTCGACGCGTCCATACTCACCACGGTCACAGACGACAATTTCGCCGTCGAAGGTGCCCGGTGCGAAAGGATTGGTCGTGCCGCTGTAATCTGAACATCCGGGTTCATATCCCACAGGAAACTCCGGCGACTCACCAATGCCACAAAGTGCGTTGTCAAAATCCCGTGCGTGCACAATCTGCCTGATTCCGATACCTGCGGTATAGCTGGCGCCAACAAGGCTCGGTGGTGGAGTGGTATCCCCACCGCTGAGGTTCTCTAACACACTGGCGTAAACCCGGTCATGGGTGGCGTTGCCGACCGCGGTGATCCAGGGCGCGTTGGCGGGTGCGCCCACGGTACCCGAATTAGGCCCCGCGTTGCCACCGGACGTCACTACGAAGATACCTGCCCCCCGCGCATTCAGAAAATCGCGGGTGGTTGCGTTTGGCGCGGTGGTCCATGGGTCGTAGGCGTCAGAGCCGATCGAATAGTTGATTACATCAACGCCATCGATAACCGCCTGCTCGATTGCAGCCTTGATCGCATCCGTGTCACAACCGTCATCTTCCGAGTCTTCAGGGTCACCAATGTAACAAACACGGTAAGTGACCAGGTTGGCGTGTGGCGCCACGCCACTCAGTTCAGCCGGCACCTCACGAACTGTGACGGCGATCGGGTTTCCGGCTGCGATGGAAGCCACGTGTGAACCGTGTCCGCTGTTGTCCTTACCGCCGTTGGCTTCTTCCACCACTTCCGTGTTTGGGTTGTCTTCGACAAACTCGTAAACCCCGACCAGCTTGTCATTACACAGCACACTTGGATCCTCTACGCATAATCCAAGTACAGTGCCATATGGGTTCACGTGGTCCCAGGGGCCACCGGGCGGAAGGCCTTCACCGAGGTCTTTAAACGAGGGGTGGATCCAGTTGATACCCGAATCGATCACACCGATGACGATGCCTTCACCACCGCTTTCAGGGAACCCGGCCGTACCATCCCAGATGCTGTCTGCGCCAATCCAGGTCGGTCCCGAATCGGTTTGAAGCTTGTGTCTCTTGATGGGTTGTATCGACCTGACACCACGCAACTGCCTGAGGGCCTCGGCCTCCTCAGCACTCAAATCCGCCGCAAGACCGTTCGAGACAACGCGATAACGGCGTTTTACCTGTAGCTGGCGTCCCAGCTTCAGGGCTGCTTCACCGCTAAAAGCCTGGAAGCGCTGGTCCAGGAACCTGAGGTACTTTTTCGAACGCTCGGAATTGACATCCAGTTTGCGGGCGCCGGTCAGGCGGTTAGCCGTGGGTTGCAGCCGGATCGATTGAATATCACGCTCGGGGGTTTGCAGTTCCCGCCCGTCATAGGCAGCCAGCGGCGGATCCTGGAGTTCGATGATATAGCGCTGCCGCTCATTGCCACCCTTGGCTGCTGATTCGCTCTTGGCCAGCAGCGATGGGGATACGGACAAAATCGCCAGAATCACCGTACAGGTAACTACATTAAAAATTTTCATTCCAGAATCCATCTTTTTCATCCCTGAACGGGCAACCGCATCGTCACCAACTCTTCTGCTGCGGTCGGGTGTATTCCCGTGGTACGGTCAAACTGTTCTTTGGTCAGACCGGATTTTATCGCAACGGCAAAGCCTTGCACAATTTCAGGTGCATCGAGGCCGACCACGTGCAAGCCGATAACCTTGTCCGTCGACTTCTGCACCAGCAACTTCATCATGGTTTTCTCCTCTCTGCCCGACAGCGTGTATTTCATCGGCCTGAACACGGATTTATACACATCGAGATCGCCGTAATGAACTGCGGCGTCCTGTTCCGTAAAACCCACCGTCGCCACCGGCGGGTTCGAAAACACCGCCGAGGGTATAAAGCCGTGGTTGACCGGCCTGGGCGTACCACCGAACTCGGTATCGGCAAAGGCATGGCCTTCCATCAGCGCCACGGGTGTCAGGTTGACCCTATTTGTGACATCACCAACGGCAAAAATGTTCGGCACATTGGTACACGAATACTCGTTGACCGGTATCATGCCGCCGGGTTTTGCCTCGACCCCCGCGTCCCGCAAGCCCAGGCCGCGCACGTTCGGCACCCGACCGGTAGCGAACAATACCGTGTCCGCCTGCAGATCACTGCCGTCATCGAGGCTGGCGGTCAGCACGCCGTCAACCCCCCGGCTCAATTCCGTGACGTTCCGGTGCAGACGGATATCGATACCTTTCTTTTTCATTTCTCCGGCCAGGGTGTCACGCACATCGTCATCGAAACCACGTAATACCTGTTCACCACGATAGACCTGTACCACCTCCGAGCCCATACCGTTGAATATGCCGGCAAATTCGCAGGCGATATAACCGCCGCCGACCACGATGACCCGGCCCGGCAATTTATCCAGATGGAAGGCC
>JAPHTE010000106.1 GCA_026196445.1 Lysobacterales bacterium | reverse complement strand
TCGAAGGCTGGCCACCCGGTGGCTGGTATCCCGGCCAGGTATTGAGCCGTGAAGAAGCCGTGCGTGGATTTACGCTGGACGCGGCCTATGCGGGCTTCATGGAAGACAGTGTCGGTTCGCTGGAGGCCGGCAAGCGTGCCGATTTCCTGGTGCTGGACAAGGATATCTTCGAAGTGGATGCGAAGGAGATTCCGGGCATCAAGGTTTTACAGACCTGGCTGGATGGTGAAGTCGTCTACGAAAGACAATGATTCCAGCCTGTTAAAGAACCCGGCAGCTGGTTATAATGAATTGCTAACGCGCCCGGCCTGTTCCGGGCGTTGCCATATTCGATATGGAGTGCACCTGCCATGAAAGTTATCTCTGAAGCCCTCACGTTTGACGATGTGTCACTGGTTCCGGCCTATTCCGAGGTTCTGCCCAAGGACGTCAGCCTGAAAACCCGTTTTACCACCGGGTTGAACCTGAACGTACCACTGGTGTCCGCCGCCATGGATACCGTGACCGAAGCGCGTCTGGCTATTGCCATGGCGCAGGCCGGTGGTATCGGCGTCGTGCATAAGAACATGAGTTTTGAAGACCAGGCCGAGCAGGTACGTATCGTCAAGAAGTACGAAGCCGGTGTTATCAAGGACCCGATCACCGTGGGTCCCAATACGACCATCAGCGAAGTGTTGGAACTTACCCACAGACACAACATTTCCGGTGTACCGGTCGTAGACGGTGACGAACTGGTCGGTATCGTGACATCCAGGGACATGCGCTTCGAGCGCCGCCTGGATCACCCCGTCAGCAAGATCATGACCGGCAAGGCAGACCTGGTGACCGTCAACGAGACCGCCAGCCAGGACGAGGTGCTGGAGTTGCTGCACCAGCACCGCATTGAGAAAGTGCTGGTGGTTAACGACAACTTTGAATTACGCGGCCTGATCACGGTCAAGGATATCCAGAAGTCCTCCGATTTTCCGACCGCGGCCAAGGATTCCCGCGAACGCCTGCTGGTTGCCGCCGCGGTGGGCGTCGGTGGTGATACGGAAGAACGGGTCGCCGCCCTGGTCGATGCCCAGGTGGACGTGATTATCGTGGATACCGCGCACGGCCACACGCGTGGCGTGCTGGACCGGGTGCGCTGGGTGAAACAGCAATTCCCCGACGTGCAGGTGATCGGCGGTAACGTGACAACCGGTGAAGGCGCATTGGCGCTGGTAGAGGCGGGTGCCGACGGTGTCAAGGTCGGGCAGGGTCCGGGTTCCATCTGTACCACCCGGATGGTGGCTGGTGTTGGTGTGCCACAGATTACCGCGGTGCATAACGTGGCGCAGGCACTGGCCAAAAAGGGTGTTCCGTGCATTGCAGATGGTGGTATCCGGTTTTCCGGTGATGTCGCCAAGGCCATTGCAGCAGGTGCGTGGACGGTGATGATTGGCGGCCTGTTCGGTGGTACCGAGGAGGCGCCCGGCGAAGTCGAGCTGTTCCAGGGTCGTTCCTACAAGTCTTACCGGGGCATGGGTTCGCTCGGCGCCATGGCGGAAGGTTCCAGGGACCGCTATTTCCAGATGGACGTGGCTGCCGACAAGCTCGTACCGGAAGGCATCGAGGGCCGCGTCCCCTACAAGGGGCCGTTGTCGGGTGTGATCCACCAATTGATCGGCGGTCTGCGCTCGTCCATGGGGTACATGGGTTGTGAAACGATTGAACGCTTTCGTGACGAGGCCAGGTTTGTGCGCGTTACCAATGCGGGTGTGCGTGAAAGCCACGCGCACGATGTGCAGATCACCAAGGAAGCCCCGAATTACAAGTTGGGCTAGCCCTTAAATGACAAAGGATATCCACCAACACCGAATATTGATCCTGGACTTTGGTTCCCAGTACACGCAGCTGATTGCACGCAGGGTGCGTGAAATCGGGGTTTACTGCGAGATATGGCCCTGGGATATCCCGGCAGACGAAATCACAGCTTTCAGCCCAAACGGCATCATCCTCTCGGGTGGCCCGGAGTCGGCGACCACGGAACAGGGGCCCAGCGCCCCGGACGTTGTTTTCAACCTGGGGGTCCCGGTGCTGGGTATCTGCTATGGCCTGCATACGATGGCGGCGTGCCTGGGCGGCAAGGTAGAGCCGTCGGAGGAAAAAGAATTCGGTTACGCCGAGGTCGGTCTGTCGGGCCACTCGGAATTATTCGAGGGTATCGTCGACCGCATCAATGACGAGGGCAGGGCCATTCTGGACGTGTGGATGAGCCACGGTGACAAGGTGACGCGTTTGCCGGAGGGATTCAAACTGGTGGCAAGCACCCCGTCGGCGCCGGTCAGCGCCATTGCCGATGACAAGCGGCATTTCTACGGCGTGCAATTCCACCCGGAAGTGACGCACACCAGCCAGGGCCAGGCCATCCTGCAGCGGTTCGTACTCGATATCTGTGCCTGTGACGCGTGCTGGACGGCGGCCAACATCATCGAGAACGCGGTCGCCAACGTGCGAGGGGAAGTGGGTGATGACCACGTATTGCTGGGCTTGTCGGGTGGAGTCGATTCCAGCGTGGTTGCTGCGCTGTTGCACGAGGCCATTGGTGACCAGCTGACCTGTATTTTTGTCGACACCGGTATGTTGCGCTTTGAAGAAGGTGACCAGGTCATGGCTACTTTCGCACGCCACATGGGCGTACACGTCATCCGCGTGGATGCCCGCGAGCGCTTCCTCGCTGCCCTGGCGGGCATCGAGGAACCGGAGCAGAAACGCAAGGTCATCGGCAACATGTTCATCGATATCTTCGAAGAACAGGCCAAAGACTGCGCGCGCTCCGACCACCACGTCAAGTGGCTGGCGCAAGGTACGATTTACCCCGATGTCATCGAGTCTGCCGGCAGCCGCACGGGCAAGGCGCACGTGATCAAGTCCCACCACAATGTGGGTGGATTGCCGGATTACATGGAAATGAAGCTGATCGAACCCTTGCGCGAGTTGTTCAAGGACGAAGTCCGGCGCATCGGCATGCAGCTGGGACTGGCGCCCGAGATGGTGTATCGCCACCCGTTCCCCGGCCCGGGACTGGGCGTTCGGGTGCTCGGTGAAGTGCGTGAAGAGTACCTCGAGCCCCTGGCCAGGGCGGACCACATATTCATCGAGGAACTGCGTAAACACGACCTGTACGATGCGGTCAGCCAGGCCTTTGCCGTATTCCTGCCGGTCAAATCCGTTGGCGTGGTCGGGGATGCGCGGCGTTACGAGTGGGTCATCGCATTGCGTGCAGTTGAGACCGTCGACTTCATGACGGCCCGTTGGGCACGGTTGCCTTATGAATTTCTGGAAAAGGTATCTTTAAGGATAATCAATGAGATATCAGGCATATCTCGAGTAGTTTATGATATATCCGGAAAGCCACCCGCCACGATTGAATGGGAATAGCCGTTTCCAATAACTTTTTTTTACGCTGTGTGATGAGCCATTAACAGGCATTTACCGAGTTCTTTAAAAACCGGTGTGTCTGTAGGTGTTTCACTTGCCTGAATATCGTAGCCCATCGATTGGTAAAGCCGCCTGGCCTGTGTATTACCTGAAAAGACGATCAGTGCCGTCTGTTTGCAACCCAGCATTGCGGACCGGTTTGGTTCTGTCTTCATCACGGCCTCAATACCCAATAGTCATTCTGAACGTCGTGTGGTAACTGGTGCACGTCAATGCTGCCAAAACCGGCCCGGGTAAAGTAGTCAAGAGCGCGTTCTCTTCCCCACATGGTTCCCAGGCCTTCGCCATTTTGCGCCAACGAAAC
>JAPHTE010000292.1 GCA_026196445.1 Lysobacterales bacterium | reverse complement strand
ATGGTGTTCGTCGGCATCAGCGGGCTGATCGCAACCTGGAAGGTCGTCACGCATTCCCCGCTTGCCGTACTTCGAGCCATTTGAATTTATAGGCGAAACACAAGTTCTTGGGGTATTTTTTACTCTGGGACACAAGTACTTGTGAAATTTATGTTAATTTCTTTTTATTGTTACACCAATTTGGATTAGAATCCCCCTGTTAGCCTACTTCACACTTAATGGAGATGAGCCATGCGCACCGTTAGTAGTATGCTTGCCCTACCCGCCCTGATCGGCGCTGTCTTGACCACGGGATACACCGGCCTGGCATATGCCCAGGAAGACTCAATGATCCTCGAGGAGGTCCTGGTAACCGCACAAAAGCGTGAACAGTCATTGATGGAGGTTCCTGTTGCCGTCAGCGCGCTGTCCGGTGAACAGATGCACGACCTGCTCTCTGCAGCAGAGAACATCCGCGCCATCAACGCCCGTGCGCCCAGCCTCGTGGTCGAATCATCCAACGGCCGACTGGCCCCGCGTTTTTATATCCGTGGCCTGGGCAACTACGATTTCGACGTCAACGCCAACCAGCCTGTATTGATGGTTTTCGACGAGGTCCCTTTGGAAAACTCGGTTTTAAAATCCATCCCGGTGTTTGACATCGAGCGTGTTGAAATCCTCAGAGGCCCGCAGGGCACACTGTTTGGACGCAATACCACGGCCGGTATCGTCAAGTTCGATTCGGTCAGGCCGGACTCGGTAAACAGCGGCTACGCCACCCTGTCCTACGGCAGCCGTGGCACGACTATAGCCGAGGGTGCTTTTGGCGGCGCCCTGTCTGATACCGTTTCAGCCCGCCTGTCATTGAAATACCAGACCCGTGACAACTGGATTGACAATACGGTAAACGGCAAGGGAGACGACTTCGGCGACCTGAACGAGTTTGCATACCGCCTGCAAATACTGGTCGAGCCCAATGACAACTTCAGCGGCCTGTTCAAGCTGCATGGTTTTGACATGGATGGCAGTCAGCCACAGCTTTTCTACGCCAATGCCTTTGAACGCGGCCGTAAAGGCCTGCGTCCCGGTTTCAACGAGAAAATCGCTGCCCATGATGGCCCGAGCGGTTTCGATATGGAACACACCGGTGGTGTTGCCAACCTGGTTTGGACCTTTAACAACGACATGACCCTGACCTCGATCACCGGCTATGACACGGTGGAGAACTTCCAGTATGCCGACATCGATGGCGGCGTCACGGGCGAATTCGGTGTCCCGAACCAACACGGCTTCCCGGTTGCCTCCGGTGATGGTCTCAATGACCATTCACAACTCAGCCAGGAATTCCGCCTGGCGCAGCAACGTGACGCCCTGTTCTTCCAGGTCGGCGCCTACTACTTCGATGAAGATATCACGGTCGAATCCAGCGATTTTGACAGCTTTACCGACCTGAAATCCGCCACGACCTATGTAGACCAGACCACCACGTCGATGGCGTTGTTTGGACATATCGCCTATGACATCAATGACCAGACGACCTTCACCGCCGGCCTGCGTTACACCGACGATGAAAAGGACCTCGAGGTCATTCCTGGAGCAGGATCAACAGTTCCGCCACAGACGATCAGCAAAGACGACAGCTATTTCAACTGGGATCTGTCGTTGAGCTACGAGATGAACGAGGAATGGATGCTGTACGGACGTCTCGGTAATGCATCGCGAGGCCCTGTGACACTCGGACGCTTTGGTTTCACGAGCGAAGCAGATACCGAAACGCTGACATCACTCGAGGGTGGATTCAAGGCCAACCTGATGGATGGGCGGGCCCGCTGGAGTTCAGCCATTTACACCTTTGGTATCGACGACCAGCAACTGACCGCTACCGGCGGTACCGGCAATACCAACGAGATCCTGAATGCCGACAAGACCAAGGGCTGGGGTATCGAGACCGAGCTGGACGTTCTGTTGACCGACCGGTTGCGTATCACGTCCAACCTTAGCTACAACAAGGCCGAGATCGATGATCCGAACCTGCTGGCCGAGGAATGTGGCGGCATCCCGGATTGTACCGGCCTGGACCCTGTCGTTGACGAATTCATGGGCTTCTTTGGCCCTGTCACACTGGTATCGGTTGATGGCAATCCCCTGCCACGCGCTCCGAAGTGGATTTTCAACATCATCGCCGATTACACGGTACCGCTGGAATCCGGTGAGCTCTATTTCAACACTGACTGGAGCTACCGCGGCGACTCCAATATCTTCCTGTATGAATCGGTTGAGTTCATTGCTGAGAAGCGCTGGCTGGGCGGTCTCAAGTTTGGTTACCGAAATGAGGCAGGTAACATGAATGTTGCACTGATCGGGCGGAATATCACCGATGAGATCGTGGCCGACGGCGCGATCGACTTCCTGAACCTGACGGCTTTTGTAAATGAACCGGCTTATTGGGGCATCGAGCTCAGTGTCAGATACTGATCACAACATTCCAGTGACAGAAAAAAGCCCGGCATTTGCCGGGCTTTTTTCACATTGGCCGAACAGCTCAGACCAGAACCCTGTTGCCTGCTTTCCGCTGCAACTCCAATTTCTCCTGCTCTGACAAAAATGCCATCTCTAACCCGTCGACCTGGGACTGGTGTACCTGCTCGGCGCTCAAGCCGATAGCCGGGGCCGCAACCTGGTACTCATGTGCCAGGTCGATCGCACTGATGCCCGGATCGTCGGTGTTCAGGCAAAATTTCACACCGTGGTCAGCCAGTTGCCTGATCGGGTGGGACGCATAGTCTGCAATAGCACTGATATGCAGGTTTGATGTCGGACAGGATTCCAACCCGATACCATGCGCCACCAGGTAGTCCACAAGCTCGGGATCTTCGATGGACCGGTAACCATGACCAATGCGTTCAGCACCCAGATCCCTGATCGCCGACCAGACGCTTTCCGGACCCAGCACCTCACCCGCGTGTATCGTTATGTGCAGACCGGCATCACGTGCACGGCGGAAATGTTCCACGAACAGGGGTGCGGGAAATCCCGCCTCGTCACCCGCCAGGTCCACGGCCGTAACCAGGTCACCCGCCGTGAGGATTGCATCCAGTTCCAGCATACATGTTTCCACGCCATACGTGCGGCTCAGCCCTCCGATGATATTCGCCCGTACACCCGTATCCCGCTCGGCCGCACTCACGCCATCCGCGCAGGCCTCCAGTACTTCCTGCATGTGCATATCATGTGTTTTGGCCATGAAATACGGGCTGAATCGCAGCTCGACATAGTCGATGCCCTCGGCCTTTGCGTCTTCGACGTTTTCGTAGGCTACCCGGCGGCATGCATCCGCATCGACCAGCACCGCGATCATGTGCTCAAATCGTTCCAGGAAGGCCATCAAACCAGGGGCAGATTCATCCACGTGAATAAACGGCGCAAGACCGTCGACATCGTTGGCCGGTAACGGTATTCCGTGTTGGTCCGCTAATTCCAGGATGGTTTGCAAGCGGATACTGCCGTCGAGGTGACGGTGCAATTCGCACAATGGCAGGCTGCGGTCAATCATTCCTTTCGATCCGTGTTGTATTCCGTATGCTATGTGAGCGGGCATTGTACAGGCGTTTTCGCTTGATGGGCACTCGTTCTCCGTGCCACCCCGTGATTTACCGGTATGGGCTCCCGGCCCGCAGCCCTTCGGGCTACCCTCACCTTCAAGCCGTCTTAACAGGGCCGGCCTCACAGGGCGTCCTGCCCTTGTCGGCCTGAAACGTGCATCCCGCACATTTCTCCCCTAACGGCTCTCAGGATTCGGTGCGGCGCATTAATGTCGCCCACTCCGGTAAACCACCGGGCAATATTGGGAAAGGGGTCAATTACGATTGTTCTCAACGCCTGCAGCGGAGCAATTCGAGCTGTGCCGGGGTGTTCCTTACCCGGGACCGTAATTCGTTGGGACACGAATTACCGAGCGCCCATGGATGGCTTGAGCGTGTCCCGGGAAGGAATACCCGGCGCAGCCGAGGCAAACCGCTGTAAATTTCAATACAGTGTCTATACTTTCGTTAATGCAGCAGACAATCACCAAATACACAATGAACAAACCTTACAGAGATATCCTCGCTACCATTGGTAATACACCCATCATCCGCATCAATAAACTGGCGCCAGAGGGAGTCAACCTGTTTGTCAAGTTGGAAAGCTTCAACCCGATGGGTTCGGTCAAGGACCGCATGGCCCTGTCGACGATCGAGGCCGCCGAGGCCAGTGGCGAACTGAAACCCGGCCAGACGGTGATCGAGGCAACCAGCGGCAATACCGGTATCGGCCTGGCCATGGTCTGCGCGGTCAAGGGTTATCCGCTGGTGGTGACAATGGCCGAGAGTTTCAGCCTGGAGCGACGCAAAATATTGCGATTTCTCGGCGCCAAGGTGGTTTTGACACCGGCTGAATTGAAAGGCAGCGGCATGTTGGCCAAGGCCGTGGAGCTGGCCGAAGAACATGGCTGGTTCCTGGTGCGGCAATTCGAGAACGAAGCCAACGCGGATGCACATACCCGTACTACCGCAGAAGAAATACTGGCTGCATTCAGCGGAGAACAACTCGACTATTTCGTGACGGGTTTTGGCACCGGGGGAACACTCAAGGGTACCAGCCGGGTGTTGAAGGCGAGGAGCCCGGCGACGAAAATCATCGTTTGCGAGCCGGACAACGCGCAATTACTCGGCAGTGGCATACCGCAGGCCAGGGAGGCGGATGGCAGCCCTGCCGAGAGCCATCCCAATTTCCGGCCACACTTGGTACAGGGTTGGTCGCCGGACTTCATACCCAAGCTGACCGAAGATGCCATGGGCGCCGGGACCGTTGACCAGGTTCTACCTATTTCAGGTGAAAAAGCACTGGACTTTACCCGGACATTGGCCAGGAGAGAGGGCATATTCTGTGGTGTCTCCGGTGGTGCAACTTTCACGGCGGCAATGGAGATTGCACAGGACGCACCACGCGGCAGCAACATCCTGTGCATGTTGCCGGATACCGGTGAACGTTACCTTTCGACCCCGTTGTTTGACGACATCGTGGTTGAGATGTCGGAAGAAGAGCTGGAGATTTCCCGTTCCACGCCCAACTACCGTTTCGACGCGGCAAAAACTGGCAAGGAAACGTCCCCGGCGCCCGACGAAGAGGCCGTTGAACTCGACAAAGATGCCCTGGCTTTCTTCAAACGGGTCACCAACGACGCAGCGCAGCCGATCGTGCTATTCGCGCTGGAATGGTGTGAGTTCTGCTGGTCTGTGCGCAAGCTCTTTGCGCAGCTTGAAATCCCCTATCTCGCCGTCGATCTGGATTCCGTCAAGTACCAGGAGGACAACCTCGGTGGCAAAATCCGCGCAGTGCTGCTGGATCAGATCGGGTCACCAACCATACCGCAGATTTTTGTTGGCGGCAGGCACATCGGGGGTGCTACGGACCTGTTTGCGACTTACAGCGACGGTAGCCTGGGCAAGATGCTTTCTGAACATGACATCGCCATGAAGGAAATGCCGGAGGATTTCGAACCCGTTTCCCTATTGCCCGGCTGGCTGCACAAGCGCTAACGGCTCAAGGGCAAGCCTGGCAAATATCAACCGGGTCATTGGCTGCGTTGAGCCATTCATAAATCCTATCGCAGGCATATTAACAATCAATTTTACATATACTAATCTGTCAAGGATAATCTCGTTCAT
>JAPHTE010000038.1 GCA_026196445.1 Lysobacterales bacterium | reverse complement strand
TCGGCGACCCGGCGGATGTTTTCCACCCGGTCGGCGTCTGTAAAACCAAGGTCCTTGTTCAGGCCGTGGCGGAAATTATCACCGTCGAGCAAATAGGTGTGGCGGTGCTGTGCGGTCAGTTTCTGCTCGACGATATCGGCGATGGTGGACTTGCCAGAGGCCGACAGGCCGGTAAACCAGATCACCGCCGGACGCTGGTTTTTCATGCGTGCCCGCAGTGCCCGGTTGATTTCAAATGATTGCCAGGACAGGTTTTTGCCACGGTGCAGACCGAAGTCGATCATGCCTGCGCCAACGGTGTTGTTGCTGATACGGTCGATCAGGATGAAGGCCCCGGTTTCAGGGTTGTCGGCGTAGGCGTCGAAAGCAATGGGTTGCGCGGTGGCGAAGTTGCACACGGCGATGCCGTTCAGTTCGACCTTGGACGCCGGCAGGTGTTTCAGCGTGTTGATGTTGACGGCGTATTTCAAGTCGGTGATCTGCACCGACGTTGATTGCGTACCGAGCCGCATCAGGTAACTACGCTCCGGCAGCATCGGATCCTCGTGCATCCAGATCAGGTGGGCCTGGAACTGGTTGCTGCGTTCCGGTGCTTCACCGGGCAGGTGCAGCAGGTCACCCTGGCTGATGTCGATCTCGTCTTCCAGCGTCAAAGTCACGGCATCGCCCCTGACGGCTTCCTGCAGGTCACCGTCCATCGTGACGATGCGCTTGATACGACTGCGTTTTAATGATGCGGCTACCATGACTTCATCACCTACCGCGATCCCGCCACCGGCCAGCGTACCGGCATAACCACGGAAGTCCATGCCCGGGCGTATCACGCGTTGTACCGGGAAACGGAACAGCTTTGAATCGTCCCGTTTCGGGTCCATGGTTTCCAGGTAGGTCAGAAGCGGCACGCCCTTGTACCAGGGCATGCGCGCGCTGTTGCTGGTGATATTGTCGCCCTTCAGTGCGGATATCGGGATGGCGTAGATGCTGTTGAAGCCGAGGGTCTCGGCGAATGCCTCGAAATCCTTGCAGATGTCATCGAAGACCTGTTGCGAAAAACCCACCAGGTCGATCTTGTTGACCGCCAGCAACACGTGCTTGACCCCGACCAGCGAGGTTATAAAAGCGTGTCGCCGGGTCTGGGTGGAAACGCCCAGGCGGGCATCAATGAGGATGACGGCCGCCTCGGCCGTGGACGCGCCGGTGGCCATGTTGCGCGTGTATTGCTCGTGACCCGGTGTGTCAGCAACGATAAATTTACGCTTCGTAGTCGAGAAGAAACGGTAGGCGACATCGATCGTGATGCCCTGTTCGCGTTCGGCGGCGAGCCCGTCGACCAGTAATGAGAAATCGATGTCCTCGTCGGTCGACGCGCGGCCCTTGCTGTCTCTTTTCAGCTCCTCGAGCTGGTCGTCGTACAGCAGTTGTGAGTCATACAGCAAACGCCCGATCAGGGTGCTCTTGCCGTCATCCACGCTGCCGCAGGTGATGAATTTCAACATGCTCTTCGAGCTTTCCATGCCGATGAACTGCTGCATGTCGAGCTTTGCTTTATCGGGGGCGGACATCAGAAGTAGCCCTCCTTTTTCTTCTTTTCCATCGATGCGGCCTGGTCCGAATCGATCAGCCGTCCCGCGCGTTCGGAAGTGTGGGTCGAGCGCATCTCGACGATGACCTCGGCCAGCGTGCGGGCGTCGGATTCGATCGCGGCAGTCAATGGGTAACAACCCAGCGTGCGGAAGCGCACTGAACGCATTTCAGGCTCCTCGCCGTCCTCCAGCGGGAAGCGGTCGTCGTCGAGCATCAGCCACTGGCCGTTTCGCTTCACCACCGGGCGTTCGCGGGCCAGGTAAAGTTCCGACATCGGGATGTCCTCCAGGTAGATGTAGGCCCAGATGTCGGTTTCGGTCCAGTTGGAGAGCGGAAATACCCGCATATTTTCCTGTGGGTTGATACGCGTGTTGTACAGCGACCAGAGTTCCGGTCGCTGGTTCTTCGGATCCCATACGTGATCTTTGGAGCGGTGTGAAAATACCCGTTCCTTGGCGCGGGACTTTTCCTCGTCGCGGCGTGCGCCGCCGATAGCTGCATCATACCCACCTGCGTCCAACGCCTGCTTCAGCGCCACGGTCTTCATGATATCGGTGTAGCGCGAACTGCCGTGGTCAAATGGATTGATGTTGGCGGCCAGCCCTTCCGGGTTGGTGTGAACGATTAGTTCCAATCCCAACCGTTTCGCCGTTTCATCGCGGAAGACGATCATCTCCCTGAATTTCCAGGTGGTGTCGACGTGCAATAGCGGGAAAGGTGGTTTCGCCGGGTAGAAGGCCTTCATCGCGATGTGTAATAAAACGGATGAGTCCTTGCCTACGGAATACATCATGACCGGGTGTTCAAAATCGGTGGCGACCTGCCGCATGATGCGGATGCTTTCCGCTTCGAGCCTTTTCAGGTGGACATGACGTTCTGTTGGCATAGATATCCAGGATTTGCAAAAGCGGTATTGTCGCGTCTTGGAGGTGGCGTGACAACAGTTACGGCGATTTTTCAAAAACATATCAGAAAAAACGTGAAGAAACATTGAACCCCGTAAAGGCTTGCGGCACAATTCCCGTCCCGCGTGACCGGGGATCCCGTCGCGCGGTTCTGTGGTGGCCCCTGTTGGCCTCCCCGCGACGATATGTTGTGAACCCCGTCAGGCCCGGAAGGGAGCAGCGGCAGCAGCAGACTCGGGTGCCGGGGAACGGTGGGCAGGGGTCGCCACCATTTCTCCTTCTGGTATAGTTGTTACCCGAATTCTGAATGGATGGCCAGGTGAAATTTTTCGAACTCTCAGTT
>JAPHTE010000484.1 GCA_026196445.1 Lysobacterales bacterium | reverse complement strand
TTCATCATCGCTGTCGAAGCAACCTACAGGTCGCGATTTGCCCGCCAATTTATGCCGGTACAAGTATGCTGATGCAAAAAAAATAAAAAACCCGGCGAGGTTTGAGTGCCTGCCGGGTTTTTTTAGGGGACTTCAGAGCCTTACATGGGGGTTACGTTTTCCGCCTGGGGTCCCTTGAGTCCTTCACCAACGGTGAACTCGACTTGCTGGCCTTCTTTCAGGGTTTTACGACCTTCACCGACGATCTGGCGGAAGTGGACGAAAACATCACGCTCGCCTTCGCGGGAAATAAAGCCGTAACCTTTTTCGTCATTGAACCACTTAACGGTCCCGGTTATTGAATCTGACATTATATTTAACTCACTATATTTAGTTGAAAATCCACCTCACGGTGGTGACTGTGCTGGAGTAGAACGGGACCGCGGTATATCTGGCAGGAAGTATAACGACCTCAACAGAATTAACACTCACTGGCTCGCCGCAACTGGCAGCGCGCACATTTTACACGGTTTGACCATGCAAAAGCCATTAAAACGGCAAAGCTGTCGTGTACTTGACCCGCCGCAGGGCGAAACTCGAACTGGCCGAATGCACACTTGAATGATGCAGGATTTTTGCATTCAGAAAGTCATTGTAGGACTCCATGTCCCTGGAGATGATCTGCAGTACGTAATCCCGATCCCCGGAGACCGAAAAACACGTCATCACCTCAGGCAAACCCAGCACGTGTTCCTCGAACGCCTGCCGGACCCTGTCCGAGTGCTCGACCATGCTGACCGACAGCAATACGTGTATCTGTAAGCCCAAGGCGCGTGGATTTAGCAAAGCGACGCGGTTATCGATCACGCCGGCCTCTTCCAGTTCACGGACCCGGCGCCAGACCGACGTCCTGGACAGGCCGGCGCGTTCGGCCAGCTCGATCTGGCTCAGGGACACGTCTTGCTGCAATGCGCCCAACAGTTTCAGGTCTGATGAAGATAATTTCATTTTTACACCTATCTCGATATTTAAATATATATAAAACTAATGTTTCAATTTTCTCATTTTTCTGGCAAATGTGAAACACATCATTTTGCAAACTGCAAGATAATGATCGAACAAGTACCACTGTAACCACAGAAATCAACACCAGGTGACCTATGAATACAGAGAAAAAGCGCCCCAGCTGGGCTGAACCCTACAAGATCAAGTCCGTCGAATTGATCCACATGACCACGCGCGAGGAACGCGAGGCCGCGATCCGCGAAGCCGGTTACAACACCTTCCTGATCCGCAGCAAGGAAGTCTATATCGATCTGTTGACCGATTCCGGCACTTCAGCCATGAGCGACAAGCAGTGGGCCGGCTTGATGGTCGGCGACGAGGCCTACTCCGGCAGCGAGAATTTCTACCATCTGCTTGAAGCTGTCCAGGAATACTACGGTTACAAATATCTCGTACCTACCCACCAGGGCCGCGGCGCCGAGCACCTTTTATCGCAAATCATGGTCAAGAAAGGTGACTATGTGCCCGGCAACATGTATTTCACGACCACCCGCCTTCACCAGGAACTGGCTGGCGGCACCTTTGTCGACGTAATCGTCGACGAGGCCCACGACCCGGCCAGCCGCCATCCCTTCAAGGGCAACGTCGACATGGACAAACTCGACCGCCTGGTACAGAAAGTCGGTGCCGACCGTGTGCCCTATATCAGTCTCGAAGGCAATGTGAACATGGCCGGAGGCCAACCGTTTTCAATGGCCAACCTGAAGGAACTGAATGCGTATTGCCGTCAACACAATATACCGATCATGCTGGATGCCACGCGTACCATCGAAAACGCCTGGTTCATCCGCGAGCGTGAGGAAGGCTATGCCGACAAGTCATTGCGCAGCATCCTGCGCGAGATTTGCGACCTGACCGACGGCTGCACGATGTCGGCCAAAAAAGACCTGCTGGTCAACATCGGTGGTTTCTTTGCCTGCAACGACGAGGAAGTTTTCCTCAAAGCACAGAACATGGTGGTGGTCTACGAAGGCCTGCACACATACGGCGGGCTGGCCGGACGCGACATGGAAGCCATGGCGATCGGTATCCGCGAAGCGGTCAACGAGGACCACCAGGCAGCGCGTATCGGCCAGGTTCGCTACCTCGGCGACCTGCTGCGTAAGGCCGGCGTGCCGATCGTCAACCCGATTGGCTCACACGCGATTTTCCTCGATGCACGCAAGTTCCTGCCGCACATCGACCAGGATGATTTCCCCGCTCAGGCACTGGCGGCCGAGCTTTACCTCGAGGCCGGTATCCGTGCGATGGAGCGTGGCAACGTTTCGGCCGGGCGTGACCCCGAAACCGGCAGGAACCGCCGCCCTGCCCTCGAACTGGTCAGGCTGACGTTGCCGAGAAGGGTATATACCCAGGCACACATGGACGTAGTGGCTGAATCGGTCATCCGTCTGTATGAAAACCGTGATCAGATCAAGGGTCTGAAGATGATATACGAGCCCGAATACCTGCGTTTCTTCCAGGCACGATTTGAACCGTTGAGTTAATAGAAAGAAAATGGGGCCGGGTTCAATTACACTTAATTGAACCCGGCCCCTTTTATATAATCGAACCATATTGAACTTGAACCTGATTCCTTGATAGTGGAGAAGCGTATATGACCGACCTTTTTGAAAACCCGATGGGCCTGGATGGTTTCGAGTTCGTCGAGTTCGCATCTCCAACGCCGGGTGTGCTTGAACCGGTATTCGACATGCTGGGTTTCACCGCTGTTGCGAAGCACCGCTCCAAGAACGTGACCCTGTACCGACAGGGCGATATCAACTTCATCCTGAACGAAGAACCCAAAAGCCACGCTGCCTATTTCGCCGAGGAACACGGACCCAGCGCCTGCGGTATGGCGTTCCGGGTAAAGGATGCCCACAAGGCCTATTACCAGGCACTGGAACTGGGTGCACAGCCGATCGAAATCCCTACCGGACCGATGGAGTTGCGGCTGCCAGCCATCAAGGGCATCGGCGGGGCGCCGCTGTACCTGATCGATCGTTACGAGGCGGGCGCCAGCCTGTACGACATCGATTTCGAGTTTTTCGAAGGGGTTGACCGTCATCCGCCTGGCTGTGGTTTCCAACTCATCGACCACCTGACGCACAACGTCTATCGGGGCCGCATGGGTTTCTGGGCGGAGTTTTACGAGCGTATTTTCAATTTCCGCGAAATTCGCTATTTCGATATCAAGGGGGAATATACCGGCCTGTTGTCAAAAGCCATGACCGCCCCCGATGGCAAGATTCGCATCCCCCTGAACGAAGAAGCCTCGAAGGGCACCGGCCAGATCGAGGAATTTCTGATGGCATACAACGGTGAGGGTATCCAGCACATCGCCCTGATCTGCGATGACCTGCTGGCCTGCTGGGACTCTCTCAAGGCCCGTGGGCTGCCGTTCATGACCCCGCCGCCGGACACCTATTACGAAATGCTCGCGGAGCGCTTGCCAGGGCACGGGGAACCGGTCGACGAACTCAAAGCCCGCGGCATCCTGCTGGACGGTTCGACCGAAAATGACGACCCCAGGTTGCTGCTGCAGATATTCTCCGAAACCATGGTCGGCCCGGTGTTTTTCGAGTTTATCCAACGCAAGAAAGACGAAGGATTTGGTGAAGGAAATTTCACTGCCCTGTTTGAATCAATGGAGCGTGACCAGTTGCGCCGCGGGGTGATCAATGCCGGGGATGAAGACAAATGAAGAACACCTATCGAGTCCACATCTGTGGGGCCGCTCTTGCGCATCTGACCTCCAGGGATGGAGGAAATGCAGGGGATTGTAGGGAACAATCCCTGCCCAGCCCGCGGCATACCGTTCATCCTGAACATAAGCGGCGCCCCGCCGCGATTTAGTTACCCGTGGGCGATGCGACTTGCCGCAATTCAATTACCCGTGGGAGCGGCGTCTCACCGCGATTGGCGGCGCTCCTGAAGCACCGGAAATAAGCTTATGAACATCAAGAAAATCCACCACGTCGCCTACCGCTGCGTGGACGCAAAAGAGACGGTCGAGTTTTACAAACAGGTTCTGAACATGGACCTTGTGCTGGCG
>JAPHTE010000332.1 GCA_026196445.1 Lysobacterales bacterium | reverse complement strand
GGCAGAGCCTGCTGGATGCCGCCGCCGGTATCGAGTGCGTCCGCGGGCTCATTGGAATAATGAATGTTGAGTCCCCATCGCTCACCGTCACCCAGTGACTCGCGAATCATGTTCCCCAGGTGGGCGAGGTTGATCACCACTTCACGGAAGCCCGCAGCGGCGAGGTTTTCCAGGTGGTGGGCGATCAACGGCCGGCCATGAACTTCCAGCAGTGGCTTTGGCGTGTGGTCCGTCAGTGGCCGCAAACGTTCACCACGGCCGGCGGCAAGAATCATGGCGCGCATTCAGTTTGCTCCAGCAATTCCAGCATCTCCGAAAACTCCGGATAGCAGCGTAAGGTGTCGGTCACGTATTCATAAAAGCGGGGAATCATTTCAAGATATCCGGTCTTACCGTCCCTATAGTGCAGCCGGGCGAAAATGCCGACGACCTTGATATTGCGTTGCACGCCCATCAAATCGCAGTAACGCCGCCATTGGCCGGGGGGGACAGGAACCCCCAGCAGTTGCCGGTATTGTTCCATCCACACCTCGATCTGTGGCCTTGGCCAGGTGACATAGCGATCCCAGACCAGGGATATGAAGTCGTAAGTGACAGGGCCTTTCACCGCGTCCTGGTAATCGATGATACCCACACTACCCCCGGGCGCCTTCAGCAGGTTGGCCGAGTGGAAATCGCGATGAACAAAACAACAGGGTTGTTGCAGGGCTGATTCGATGACCTGGTTACAGAAACGGTCCCATATAACGTCGAATTCCTTGCGCGGCATGGATTGGCGATGGCAGCCGAGATACCAGTCAGGGAACAGGTCCATCTCGGTGCGTAAAAGGGCCTTGTCGTAAACCGGCAGTCCGCCGGCGTCGACCTTCGATGCCAGTTTTCGCAGAACCTCGAACAATACCGGGAAATGATCCTTACCATTTTGGGTATCGAGAAATTCACGGTACAAATCATCACCGAGATCTTCGAGCAACAGGAAACCGAGCTTGGTATTCGCTTTCAGGACCTCCGGTGCTTGCAGACCGGCCGTCCTTAACCTCTGGGTCACATCGATAAAGGGCCTGGTATCTTCCGCCGGCGGTGGTGCATCCATGAGGATGCGGGTGTCACCATCGGCGTTGAGCCTGAAATAGCGTCTGAAGCTCGCATCCCCTGCGACATTCCTGAACCCGGACTGGATCTCGACACCCACGGATCGCAACCATGCACGGGCCTGGTCAAGGCGAAAGTTTTGATCTGCCAGTGTTTCCTGATGAACCGGTTCCATGCAGGGGATTCTGCCGCAAACGGGGCGCTGATGAAATGGGAAGGTGGTGTTTATAATCTGTACCAATATGGTACTATATACTTTTCAAAGCAGATTAAATGACCGGGATAGCAAGAACCAGGATGTTACGTATCAGTAAAATGACCGACTACGCCATAATGGTAATGGTCGAGTTAAACGCCTCCAGTGGCGAAGTGCTGAGCGCGCAGGCGCTGGCTGACCGGTCCCACCTGGAATTACCGACGGTGAGCAAGGTATTGAAATTGCTGGTCAAGACGGGCCTGGTCGATTCCTACCGCGGTGCCGCGGGTGGCTATAGCATCGAACGCGACGCTGAGGACATCAGCGTGGCAGAAATCATTGCCGCGATCGAAGGGCCTATTGCGATGACCGAGTGTAGCATCGAGGAAGGCCTGTGCTCACAGGAGGCCAACTGTGGCCTACGAGGCAACTGGCAACGGATCTCGGTCGCTATCGCAGAAGCGATGGAAAATGTATCGCTGGCGGAGATGGCGCAACCGGCGAATCCGGTCGCGAACCCTTTACGCATTACAACATACGCTTGAACTGGCGGGGAATGATAAATAAATGAGTCGCGAATCAACCATTGACGGACTCGTCGAACAGAAATATCGGCACGGCTTCGTGACGGATATCGAGTCCGATACAATGCCACCGGGGCTGTCCGAGGAAGTTATCCGTGCCATTTCGATACGCAAGAATGAGCCGGAATGGCTGCTTGAATGGCGCTTGAAGGCTTATGCCACGTGGCTAAAGATGGAGCAGCCCAATTGGGCGCATTTGAATATCGAAGAGATTGATTTCCAGAAAATTTCATATTTTTCATCCCCCAAGTCTGACAAGGACAGGCCGCAGAGCCTTGACGAGGTGGATCCCAAGCTGCTGGAGACCTACGACAAGCTGGGTGTACCGCTGCACGAACGGGCCCGCCTGGCAGGCGTGGCCGTTGACGCGGTATTCGACTCGGTCTCCGTGGGCACGACTTTCAAGGCCGAACTGAGAAAGGCCGGCGTGATCTTCTGTTCGTTTTCCGAGGCGGTCGCGGAGCATCCTGAGCTGGTCAAAAAATACCTGGGATCCGTAGTACCACAGCGGGATAATTTTTTCGCCGCTCTGAATTCGGCGGTGTTTACCGATGGCAGCTTCGTGTTCATACCCAGGGGTGTGCGCTGCCCCATGGAGTTGTCGACCTATTTCCGCATCAATGCCGCAGAGACCGGCCAGTTCGAACGTACCCTGATCGTGGCTGAAGAAGGCAGCCATGTCAGCTACCTGGAGGGTTGTACAGCGCCGATGCGGGACGAGAACCAGTTACACGCAGCCGTGGTTGAGCTAATCGCGCTGGAAGACGCCAATATCAAGTACTCCACGGTGCAGAACTGGTACCCGGGGGATGAAAACGGGAAAGGCGGTATATACAACTTCGTGACCAAGCGCGGAGATTGTCGCGGCGACCGGTCACGTATTTCGTGGACCCAGGTGGAAACGGGTTCGGCGATTACCTGGAAGTATCCGAGTTGCGTCCTGCGCGGTGACGACTCGGTAGGCGAGTTTTACTCGGTGGCGCTGACCAGCAATTACCAGCAGGCCGACACCGGCACGAAGATGGTGCACCTGGGGCGTAATACGCGCAGCAAGATCATTTCCAAGGGTATATCGGCCATGCAGGGGCAGAACGCGTACCGCGGCCTGGTCAAGGTGTCGCCGAAAGCCGACAATGCCCGCAACTACACGCAGTGTGATTCGATGCTGATTGGTAAGAAATGTGGAGCGCACACCTTCCCGTACATCGAGGTGCGCAACCCGACCGCCAAGGTCGAGCACGAAGCCACGACCTCCAGAATCGGCGAGGACCAGTTGTTTTACTGCCTGCAAAGAGGCATTTCAGAAGAGGATGCCGTATCGATGATCGTGGACGGTTTCTGTAAGCAGGTGTTCAAGGAATTACCGATGGAGTTCGCGGTCGAGGCCAAGGCCCTGCTGGAAGTCAGTCTCGAAGGCGCGGTGGGTTAAGGAATCAGTTGCCGGTCTTGTTACCGGGTCTGGATAAATGGATAAGTCAATGATGTTACAAATAAAGAATCTACACGCCAAGGTGGCGGGTAAGGAAATTCTCAAGGGGTTGAACCTCGAACTCGAAGCCGGTGAAATACACGCCATCATGGGTCCCAACGGCGCTGGTAAAAGCACGCTGGGCAACGTTTTGGCGGGGCGAGAAGGTTACGAAGTTACCGCGGGTGAAGTCATCTTCAACGGCAAGAACCTTTTGGATCTGGAGCCGGAAGAACGTGCCTGCGAGGGTGTGTTCCTGGCTTTCCAGTACCCGGTCGAGATCCCCGGGGTAAACAATACCTATTTTCTGCGCGCCGCCCTGAACGCCCAGCGCAAATACCGTGGAGAAGCGGAACTGGACTCGGTCGATTTTCTGCGCCTGGTGCGTGAGAAGCTGAAAATTCTGGATATCGGTGACAAATTACTGCACCGCGCGGTCAACGAGGGTTTCTCCGGCGGTGAAAAAAAGCGCAACGAGATATTCCAGATGGCGGTATTGGAGCCGAAGCTGGCGGTGCTGGACGAAACGGATTCGGGTCTGGACATCGATGCGCTGAAAACGGTCGCTACAGGTGTCAATCGCCTGCGTTCGCCCGATCGTGGCATGATCGTGGTAACCCATTACCAGCGCCTGCTGGACTACATCGTGCCCGACAAGGTGCACGTATTGGCAGACGGCAAGTTGGTCGCCACCGGCGGCGCTGATCTGGCGCTGAAGCTGGAGGAGCAGGGTTACGCCTGGCTCGAAGACGGCGGCATTCAGAGCCTGGAACTCGGGGCAGGGGACCAGCAGTAAACCATGAGCGGCTTGACACAACAGCTGGCAGCAAACCTGCCTGAGGGCGCCGGACCTGGGCCTGAATGGGTAGCGGCATTGCGTGAGACGGCCGCCGGACAATTCCGTGAACACGGCCTGCCCACACGCAGGGACGAGGCCTGGAAATACACCAGTTTGCAGAAACTCGAACAGCGTGGCATGCAACTGTCCGGCCGCGCTGATAAACCGGGGACACCGGCCACTCGGGCAAATTCGCTGCTGGAAGCGGCATACCAGGTCAACATGATTGATGGACGGCTCACGGACCAGCACGGCCAATTGCCGGAAGGTTTAACGGTCATGCCGCTGGCAGAAGCGCTGGAACAGGATATGGGCGCTCTGAGGGCGTTGCTCGAGTCGCTGCCAGTCGGTCAGCGTGGCGCTGCATCCGCCGACGGGTTCGCCAGCCTGAATACCGCCACGCTGGAGCACGGCCTGTTTATCCATGTCGCGACCGGAGTGGATGCCGGCAGCCTGGCGCTGAACTGGGTCGCGGCTGTGCATGATGCGGAAATCCTCGTCAACACGCGTGTATGCATCGTGCTCGAAGAAGGCGCGGGTTTGCAGTTGTTCGAGCAGTTTGAAAACACCTGCACCAGTAATTGCAATATCGTTGTGCAGGCCGCGCTGGAAGCGCGC
>JAPHTE010000302.1 GCA_026196445.1 Lysobacterales bacterium | reverse complement strand
TTACCCACAGCGTTGTTGGAATTCGCTTATTTGGAACGACCAAACGACACTCATTCCGCCTGGCTGGAGGTAAAAATGACCTCCAGCAGTGATAATCCAATTAGTGTGAACAGACCCTGGTTTGTCAGATAAAGAAAATCAATCAAGGCGCCTCTTAACCGGCGCCGCAAGCGTGGTCACTGGAGGCCGGTATGCAAGACTCTTTTTCCGTACGCCGTACACTTTCCGTCAACAATAAGAATTACAACTATTTCAGCCTGCCCGCCCTGGGTGAAAACATCGATATTTCAAAGCTGCCGTTTTCCCTGAAAATTTTGCTTGAAAACCTCCTGCGTCATGAAGACGGTGTGGATATTACCCGCGCTGACATCGAAGCGCTGGGCAATTGGAAGGCAAACGCAAAACCAGAAACAGAAATCGCGTTTACTCCTTCAAGAGTAGTATTACAGGATTTCACGGGCGTACCAGCAGTCGTTGACCTTGCAGCGATGCGGGATGCGGTCAAGCAACTAGGTGGTACACCGGAGCAGATCAACCCCTTGTCACCTGCCGAATTGGTCATTGATCACTCGGTACAGGTAGACCGTTATGGCAGTGCGGATTCGCTGGCGCAGAATAATGAAATCGAATTTGGACGCAACCTGGAGCGCTACAGCTTCCTCAAATGGGGCAAGAGCGCGTTCAGTAATTTCAACGTAGTACCGCCGAACACGGGCATCGTGCACCAGGTCAACCTCGAGAACCTGGCGCGGGTGGTATTTGGCGCCGGGCATAATGGTGAGTTGACGGCCTACCCCGACACGGTGGTCGGCACGGATTCGCATACCACGATGATCAACGGTATCGGTGTGCTGGGCTGGGGCGTCGGCGGTATCGAGGCCGAGGCCGCCATGCTGGGTCAGGCGATCACCATGCTGATCCCACAGGTAGTTGGCTTCAAACTGACCGGCAAGTTGCCGGAGGGCGCCACCGCCACTGACCTGGTGCTCACGGTCGTGCAAATGCTGCGCGAACTTGGCGTGGTCGGAAAGTTTGTCGAATTCTTTGGTGAGGGATTGAGTAGCCTGCCACTGGCGGATCGCGCCACGCTGGCCAACATGGCGCCCGAGTACGGTGCAACCTGCGGCATTTTCCCGGTCGACGAGGAAAGCCTGAATTACATGCGCCTGTCAGGCCGGAGCGATGAGCAGGTCGCGCTGGTCGAGGCCTACATGCGCGCCCAGGGCATGTTCCATACCTCCGAATCCGTCGAAGCACAGTATTCGGACGTGCTGGAACTGGATATGTCGACCGTAGTGCCCAGCCTGGCTGGTCCCAAGCGACCGCAGGACCGCATCCTGTTGACCGAGGCCAAGTCGGCCTGGCAGAGGGACATGCAGGTATTTGTCGAAGGTCGGACGGGTGAAGGCCGGGTCGATGTCGAGTACAACGGTGAGCAATTCGAACTGGAGGATGGCGCTGTTGTTATCGCCGCTATCACATCGTGCACCAATACCTCCAACCCTGCCGTGATGCTGGGTGCCGGCCTGTTGGCCCGTAACGCGGCTGCCAAGGGCTTGAACGTTAAACCCTGGGTCAAGACGTCACTGGGCCCGGGCTCGCGCGTGGTGACAGATTACCTGCAGGCGGCCGGCGTGATGGATGATCTCGAGGCGATGGGCTTTTACGTGGTCGGCTACGGCTGCACGACCTGCATTGGTAATTCCGGACCCCTTCCCGGCCCGATCGGTGATGCGGTCCGAGAAAACGACCTGGTGGCCTGCTCGGTATTGTCGGGTAACCGCAACTTCGAAGGCCGCATCCACGCCAATATCAAGATGAATTACCTGGCCTCTCCCCCGCTGGTGGTGGCTTATGCTATCGCGGGCAACCTGAATGTCGATATCACCACCGAGCCGTTGGGTAACGATCCGGACGGCAACCCGGTATTCCTGAAGGATATCTGGCCCAGCAGCCATGAAATACAGCAGTGTATCGTGCAGAACGTTAACGCGGAGATGTTTAAAAAGAGCTACAGCAGCGTGTTCGCCGGTGATGAACGCTGGCAGGCGGT
>JAPHTE010000083.1 GCA_026196445.1 Lysobacterales bacterium | reverse complement strand
GCCAGCTTCCAACACGCCCCTGACATAGTGCGTCATGGAATTGCGGCCAATGCGTTTGCGTTGCTTAAGATCCATGTCCGGGTAAACCGCACGCAGATTCAGACGCGTGACCCGGCGTTTGCGTGGTGACAACCACCACCACACTGCTGCCAGTGGCGGTGCGATGAATTCAGCCGTCCGTGGCGGTATCCAGCTGAAGATACGCATGGCAAAACGCAGTGCAAACAATTTCATGGGTGTGCAATATTCCTCGTGACTGGAGCAATGCTACCATTAAGCACGTCGAAAATTTTCAGGACAAACTTACGAAATGATCGCATTGCTGCAAAGAGTATCTCAAGCCAGTGTACATGTTAACGGAAACCCGTCCAGGCCAACGCTGGTCGGCAGTATCGGCACAGGCATCCTGGCCCTGGTTGCAATCGAAAAGGGCGATACCGAAGCCCAGGCGAACAGGCTGCTGCAACGCATTCTTGCCTACCGGATATTCGAGGATAACGAAGGGAGGATGAACCTGGACTTGCGTCAGGCGGACGGACAACTACTGCTGGTTTCCCAGTTCACCCTGGCTGCTGACACCAACAAGGGCAACCGGCCCAGCTTCAGCCACGCGGCTGACCCACAAGAAGGCCGGCGCCTGTTCGACCACCTGCTCGGTTTAGCACGTGAGCAACTCGGCGAAGTGCCGTGTGGCCGTTTTGGTGCCCACATGCAGGTCAGCCTGGTCAATGACGGGCCGGTGACTTTCTCACTGCGTGTACCACCCGGTTAGTATCGCATGCCCCGGGCCTAACGGTTTTCGAGTTCATTCAGTTTACGGGTCAGTGTATTTCGGCCCAGACCCAGCAGACGCGCAGCCTCTGCCCGTTTGCCACCCGTGTAATCCAGGGCGCAGTCAAGAACAACTTTTTCCAGTTGCCGACGGGCGTCACCCATCAGTTCAGTTTGACCACTCAACAGTTTTTTGCGGGTCCAGCTCTGCAATGCCTTCGTCCAGGTTTCTCTACCTTCACCAACGAGAGTATCCTGTAAGCCCGCTGGCAGGTCTTCAGGCAGAATCTGCTCTCCGGGCGCCATCACGCACAACTGCTGGCACAGATTTTGTAGCTGGCGCACGTTGCCGGGCCAGGACTTCGACTGCAATATGCTGATGGTTTCAGGCAACAGCTGTTTTTCCTCCAGGCCCATATCCCGTGCCGCGAGGCCCAGGAAATACCTGGCCAACGACGGAATATCCTCACGACGTTTCCTCAATGGCGGTAGTTCGATGGATATTACATTGAGGCGGTGATACAGGTCCTCGCGGAAGCTGCCCTCTGCGATTTTCTTTTGCAGGTCCTGGTGAGTGGCTGTCAGCACACGCACATCCGCGCGTAACAGGTCCCTGCCGCCAACGCGGTAATAATCACCCTCGGCGAGCACCCTCAGCAGACGCGTCTGTAACGGTAAGGGCATATCACCAATTTCATCGAGAAACAAAGTACCACCGGCCGCCTCTTCAAACCGGCCAGGGCGCCGGGTGTGGGCGCCGGTGAACGAGCCCTTCTCGTGTCCGAAAAGCTCCGATTCGAGCAGCTCTACCGGGATGGCCGCCGTATTGATGGCTACGAATGGACCGCCCGAACGCGGACTGTGTTCATGTATCGCACGTGCAATCACTTCCTTGCCACTACCGGTCTCACCGGTGATTAACACGCTGATATCGGATCGCGACAACCTGCCGATGGTGCGGAACACCTCCTGCATGGCCGGGGAATCACCAATCAGGCGCTTTGAGGTGCCAACGTCCTGTTTCGATGGTGCTTTGCCCGGAACCGCCGTCGCGCGGGCGACGACCGCCAGCACCTGGTCCAGGTCAAATGGCTTGGAGATATAATCAAAGACGCCTGACTTGAAAGCGGATACCGCCTGGTCAAGATCGGAATATGCCGTCATGGCGATGACCGGGATTTCGATCCCACGGTCCGCCAGCGTCTGCAACACGCTCAGGCCATCGGCATCGGGCAAGCGGATATCAGTAATGATGACCGCGGGTGAACCCGTATTTAGAGCGTTTCTGGCCGCGGTGACCGTCTCAAAGCTCTGCGTGCGGTATCCCGCGCGGCCCAGTGCGCGGCCCAATACAAAACGGATCGCTTCATCATCATCGACCACCCAGACCAGCGTGGATTCAGCCATCCACCTTCTCCAGCGGTATCCTCAGGGTAAAACGGCTGCCCGGGTCCAGCGGGGCATAGCTCAAGAGGCCTTCATGTGCAGCGGCAATCTGTTGGGCCAATGCCAAACCCAGCCCGGTACCGTCACGCCGGCCCGTCACCAGCGGTAGAAACAACATGCTGCGCAAGGATTCAGGTACACCACAACCGTTGTCTTCGATGTCCAGCCGCACCACGCTGCCGGAGCCTGGCTTCAACATCGCACCGTCAAGGTCAACCCGGCTGCGGATAACAATTTCGTTGGCTCCGGCCTGGTATGCATTGCGTAGCAGGTTAAGCAACAACTGGCGCAACGCCGCCGCATCGGCGCGTATGGCAGGAATACTGGGATCATAATCCGCAATTATTTTGACGCCATCGAAGGACTCCAATTGCAATAATTGCGTGGTCTCCTGGATAACATAATGCACATCGACACTGCCGCGCTGGAGTTCCGTTTGGCCGAAACGCGCTATTAGTTCATCGATGCGGTCAACCTCTCGCATGATCAGTTTCGCGAGTGCACCCAGTTCATGGTCATCCAGTTCAGCCGCCATCATCTGCGCCGCGCCGCGTATACCACCCAGCGGGTTTCGTATCTCGTGAGACAGGTTACGGCGCAACAGGTCCATCATGCCTGTCTGCAGTTCACGTTGCTGCAATTTGTTTTGTTGCATTTTCCACTTGAGGTCATGAAACTCCAGCAACAGGTGGTCTTCGGACACGGGGTGGATGGTGCAGTCGAACCAGCCTCCGGCCAGTTCGCACTCGCGCACATGCCGTCCACGCTGGTCACCTGATGATGTTGAAATTGCCTGGATCAAACTGTCCGGAATGCCCTCGATATCTTCCAAACGGTTGCCACATCCGCGTTCCCTGCCAATTGCAAGGCAATCTTCTGCGGCCGAGTTCATCACTCGGATTCGGCCCTGTTTATCAAGTTCTACGACCGCTGTCGAAAGCGCATCAAGCATGGGAGCAACACGGCGTCAGTTACCGCCTTGCGGTGTCGGGCTTGGCCGGTTAAAGAGACCTGGCCGCCTGACGAAAAAAGTGACCGGTTTCGCGGTGGCGATACGCCGGTTTTGTGCATCTCGCAATTCAGCCGTCACCGTGTGCTCACCCCGGTCCAACGCTGCGAGGGCGATGATTTGCTCACTGCTGGTCGTTTGTGCCACACCGTCCACGTACACCGTGACCTGCATACCCGTCTGCAACTGGTAACGCGTATTCCAGGCAACGGTAATGGTATTTTCCGGTTGCCAGATGGTTTCTTCGGCCTGCGGAGCGATGATCGCAAAATCGGCATAGTTCTTACGCAGATAACTGAGTGACATTTCCTTACCGTCTCCGGCCTCATCATTTTCAGGCGCCTTCTCCGCAGGTCTTACGTATTCAGGCGTCTCGATGACACTCAGGGGTCTTAATTCGATCGGGGCCGAACCGTCTTTCGGGGCCTGGTCGGTATACACAACGTTACCGTCCTCGTCGACCGTTTTGTAGACCTGTGCCAGCAACGGGCCAGCCATCGCCAGTGATAGCATCAATATCAAGGTGCGTGGGAAAAATATTCTATAGTTTGTCAGTTTCATCGCCAGTCTCCGTGATCACGCCGGTATTAAACGCCCCGCCCGGGCGGAGCGTACCGGTTTCCCTGGAACGGCCCGAAGACCGTTCCCCGATGCTCAGACGACCTTTGATGACTGAATGATCAGGTTGTCAGAGCATTACACAGAATAATACATATCGAACTCGACCGGATGGGTCGACATGCGGAAACGCGTCACCTCGTCCATCTTCAGTGCGATATAAGCATTGATCAGGTCATCGTCAAAAACACCGCCCGCCTTCAGGAAATCCCGGTCCTTGTCCAGCTCGTCCAGCGCTTCGGACAGGCTCGCGCACACGGTCGGGATATTCTTGACTTCCTCGGCCGGCAGGTCATACAGATCCTTATCCATGGCAGGACCCGGATCGATCTTGTTGGTGATGCCATCGAGACCGGCCATCATCATGGCAGCAAACATCAGGTAGCCGTTACCGGTCGGGTCGCCAAAGCGCACCTCGATGCGGCGTCCCTTCGGGTTACCGACGTGCGGAATACGGCAGGATGCTGAACGGTTACGTGCGGAATAGGCCAGCATCACGGGCGCCTCGAAACCCGGCACCAGTCGTTTGTAGCTGTTAGTCGAGGCGTTGGCAAAGGCATTGAGCGCCTTGGCGTGTTTGAAGATACCGCCGATGTAGTACAGGGCAGTTTGTGACAAGCCGCCGTATTCTTCACCAGCGAACAGGTTTTCGCCATTCTTGAACAAGGACATGTGCACGTGCATGCCGGAACCGTTATCGCCAACCAGGGGTTTTGGCATGAAGGTCGCGGTGCGGCCCGAAATATGCGCCGCGTTATGCGTCGCGTACTTCAGGATCAATAGTTCGTCAGCCTTGCGCGTCAGCGTATTGAACTTGGTACCGATTTCACATTGCCCTGCCGTGCCGACCTCGTGGTGATGCACCTCGACTTCAACACCCATGTCTTCGAGGATATCGCAGATGCTGGCGCGCAGGTCGTGCAAACCATCGACCGGCGGCACCGGGAAGTAGCCGCCCTTGACGCGTGGCCGGTGGCCATGGTTACCGCCCTCGTATTCTGCGCCGGTATTCCAGGCGCCTTCCTCGGAGTCGATGTTGTAGAAAGTGGAATTCATGTCAGTGCTGAAACTGACGCTGTCAAACACGAAAAATTCGGGCTCGGGCCCAAAGTACGCCGCATCGGCTATACCGCTGGATTTGAGGTATGCCTCCGCACGCTTGGCCAACGACCGCGGACAGCGGTTATAGCCTTCCATCGTATCCGGTTCCAGGATGTCACAACGCAATACCAGCGTGCTGTGCTCCATGAACGGGTCCATGATGGCCGTATCGGGGTCTGGCATCAGTACCATGTCCGATTCGTTGATGCCCTTCCAACCCTTGATCGAAGAGCCATCGAACATCTTGCCTTCTTCAAAAAAATCATCGTCGATGACGCTTACGGGCAGACTGACGTGCTGCTCCTTGCCGCCGGTGTCACAAAACCTGAGATCAACATATTCAACGTTTTCGTCAGCGATCATCTTGTGGATAAGTTCTACGCTCATGTCATTGTTCCTGTGCTGTTAGCTTTACGGATCAGTGGATATGGGTCCAAAATGGGTCAGTTATTACATGCAGGAGTCATGCCAAGCGGACTTAAACACCGGAATTTCTCAAAACAATGGTCTTCATCGTTTTTCCCTTTAATTTCTTATTGTTATAAATATTGCCAGCCACCTCATGCGGGTTATGAAGAATAAGCGACAGGGTCATGATTCAGTTCCGCACCATTATGGCACGGTGATGCTATAATTGCACTAATTTGGTGCATTTTTTGACTAAAACGCTATCCACAACAGGGCAAAACCCAGCATCAGGCGGTATATTACGAAGGGCGCCAGCCCGATACGTTGCAAAAGCGCCAGAAACGCTGCGATACAGGCCCAACCCGCCAGCGCCGAAAGTACAATCCCCAGGCTGAACTGCAACCAATCAGTGGGCGTATCGTTGGCGATCATGCGCGCCACCCCGTAAGCACCAGCAGCGGCAATCACGGGAATAGAGAGCAGGAACGAGAAACGCGCGGCACTACCGGCGTCAAAGCCCAGCGCCCTGCCCGCTGTAATGGTGATACCCGAACGCGAGGTACCTGGCACCAGTGCGAGCATCTGCGCCAGGCCGATCAAAAGGCCGGTCTTCAGGTTGATATCCCCCAGGTCTTTGTGTTGCGCACAGCGTGCATCGGCCCACCACAACAGCACCCCGAAACCAATGGTCGTAAAGGCAATGACACGGATATCCCGTAATGATGACTCGACCAGGTTATGTAACATTCCTCCGGCCACGATTGCAGGAACACTGGCCAAAACCAGTACCAGGCCCAGCTTGCGAGCTTTATCATCACTACCGCGGACCAGCCACGGCGCGGCTATCTGGGCCAGGTCGCGACGAAAGTACACCAATACCGCCAGCAGGGTGCCGAGGTGGGTGGCCACGTCAAATACCAGTCCCTGGTCGGGCCAATCGAGGAGACGGCTACCCAGGATCAGGTGGGCGGAAGAGGAAACCGGGAGAAATTCAGTCAGACCCTGGATCAGGGATAATACGATGATCTGCAACAGTGTCATTGGCTGTAACTGACCTGGTAAACGGCATTGGCATGACCACCGGATACCAGAAGCGCGTCCCCCTCATGGCTTACTACCCCCGGGGCCTGGGCGGGTGAAAGCAACGATGGCAACAGCGCGAGGAAGCGGTCAATCTTCATGCCGCTAATGGTAGCAGCAGATCGCATGTCCGGCACCCTTGAAAATACCTGAAGCACAACACCCGGGCATGGCATAGAATGAGTGTTTCAATAAAAGATGGAACCCGTCATGCGTCTCAATGTTTTCCTGCTGGGCATCGCGCTGTGCGCCACGGCGCTTGCCAAACCCTCTGCCGAATACCTGCCCGCAACCGCGGACCTCGATGCCACGATCCCATCACCCGAATCGGTGTTTGGATGGGAGCCCGGTGACTGGCGTGTAGATCATGCCAAGCTGGTTCGTTACATGTATCAACTGGCGGAGAAATCCGACCGCGTCAGCATCAAGGTTACCGGCAGAACTTATGAACAGCGTCCTTTGCTGCAACTGGTCATCGCATCGAAAGAAAACCAGCAACGCATCGAGGAGTTACGCGAAGCGCATTTACGGGCTACGCAAAACGACGACCCCGACGCACCATTGGTCGTTTGGCTGGGTTACAGTGTTCACGGTGACGAGGCCAGCGGCTCCAACGCAGCGCCCATCGTTGCCTGGTACCTGGCGGCTTCACGCTCGGGATTCGTCGACGAATTGCTGGACAATACCATCATCATCCTGGACCCCAGCCTGAATCCGGACGGCATGAACCGTTTCGCCTCGTGGTCCAACTCCAACCACAGCATGACGGCCGTGGCCGACAGAAATGGCCGCATCCACCACCAGGAATGGCCGTCCGGACGCACCAACCATTACCTGTTCGACCTGAACCGCGACTGGCTGCCACTGGTCCACCCCGAGTCACGCGCACGTATCACCGAGTACCACCGCTGGCTGCCACACGTGATCACCGACCACCACGAAACCAGGACCGACGGTTACTTCTTCCAGCCCGGTGTTCCAACCCGGCAACACCCGCTGACCACTCCCGGTAACCTCGCAATGACCCGTGCGCTCGCCGTCTACCACGCCGAGGCCATGGACCAGGCGGGTGAACTTTATTTCACCGAGGACATGTATGACGATTTCTACTACGGCAAGGGTTCCTCCTACCCGGATATCAACGGCAGCATCGGAATACTGTTCGAGCAACCCCGCGTACAGGGCCAGGTGTATGACCGCGACGCCGGGCCGCTGACGTTTCAGCAGGCCATCCAGAACCACGTACGCACGTCATTGTCCACGCTCAAGGGTGCATATGAGCTACGCGACGAGCTGAAAACATACCAGGCCGGTTTTTACAGGCAAATGCAGCAACGGGCTGAACAAGCTGGTTTTGCGGCCTGGGTGATCGGTGACAACGGTGATCCGGCCCGTGCCCGGGAACTGCTGGGGGTATTCAGTTACCACCAGGTGGATTTCCAGGCACTGGATGCAGAAATCAGCGTTGACGGAAAAACATTCAGACCCGGCCACGCCTGGGTCATCCCGGTCGGGCAGCGCCAGTTCGGTGTGATCCAGGCCATGCTGGAGACACGTACCGAATTCGAGGACAACACCTTTTACGATGTTTCGGCCTGGAACCTGGCGATGGCCTACGATTTGCCCGTGGCAGAACTGAAACGTATACCCGCCACGCGCAATGCCGCACCGGTACCGGATGCAACGGGTCCGGTGGACGACGCCGTGGCCTGGATCGTCCCCTGGCAACAGCTGCAGGCTCCGCGTTTGCTGCAGCGACTGCTCAGTGCAGGCATCCGGGTCAGGGCGGCTACCAAACCGTTCACCATGCAGGACAATGACCGGCAATTCGGAGGAGGCAGCCTGGTGATACTGGCCGGTATGCAAGACGAGGGACAGGCTGGCGTGGCGTTTAGCCTGCTCAAAGAGGCGTCCGGGCAGGGCATTAACGTTTACTCATTCGATACCCTGATGACCGCATCCGGCCCAGGCTTGGGCACCCGGCACTTCAAACCGGTTCCAGCCGTCAAGCCGTTGCTGATCACCGGGCGTGACACACGCATGTACGATGCCGGTGAAGCCTGGTTTACGCTGGATACCCGCCTCGCCGTGCCGCCGGTGATGGTGGACATGGACCGGTTGAGCTCGATCGATTTGAGCGCCTACACGCACCTGTTACTGGTAGATGGCCAGTACAACGGCATTGGCAAGGACCTGCAAAACCGTATCACCACGTGGATTAACAACGGTGGTGTTTTGGTCGCCATCCAGCACGCCGCCAGCTGGGCTGAATCACTGTGTTTTGCAAAGCTAGACTGTGAAAAACCGAAAGATGAGGACGGCGCTGAAAAAATAGCGCCAATGGCCTACGCGGATTTCGATGACCTCTCTGCACAACGTACCATCGCCGGCGCCATCGTTCACGCCAGTGTGGACAATACGCACCCAGTCGCCTTCGGGCACGGTGAGGAAATACATTTGTTCCGTAAAGGTACAACCTTATTAAAACCCAGTGAAAACCCGTTTGCCACGCCCCTGCGTTATGGCAAGCAACCACTGGTAAGCGGCTACATTAGCGCACAGCGCCTGGCCGAGATGGATGGGCAACCAGCCGTCATTGCAGAACGCCACGGCAAGGGCCTGGTGGTGCGCTTTGCCAACAACCCGTTGTTCAGGGGGTTCTGGCGTGGCACCGAGCGGTTCTGGGTTAACGCCCTGTTTTTCGGCCCACTGGTCAACCAGACAGAATTACCCAAATAATCAAAAAGCTGAAAAGCTTCTTGTATCTATTTTGAGCAGCATCAACTATAACTAAACATATATAAAGGTGTAGAGCACGAATTTAGCAGAAACACACAAACAGAAATTTAACTGAAAACAAGCCGGTTTTCTGGTCATTTGCCCGCTCTAGAAGTGTCGTAAATTTCCGGATAACCGGCCTGTCGTTAACTGCGGGGGTAGAAACGACATGTTCTTTTGCGGGGAATCAAAACGCCGGGACGTCACACGTTTCGGCTTTGCATATCTGGCTGCCAATCAGGCTTCGGTCCGCTGTGGCGACGAATCCGTGTGCGCCGATTTATGAGTTTTTTTTCTGAACTCAAGCGCCGCAACGTCTTCCGCGTAGGTATCGCTTACATCGTTGGTGGCTGGTTGTTGTTACAGCTCACCGATGTACTTTCTGAACTTCTCGATTTACCTGATGTGGTTGGGCGCATCATCGTATTGGTCGTTGCCATAGGTTTACCGGTTGCTTTGTTTTTTGCATGGGCTTTCGAGTTGACGCCCGAAGGCGTCAAACGCGAAACGGAGGTGGACCCCAACCAGTCGATAACACCACAGACCGCCAAGAAACTGAACAGCACCATCATCGTGATGCTGGCCCTGGCAGTTGCATACCTGCTGTATGACAAATTCACGACCACACCCGATACGCCAATCATGGTTGAGCAGCCTGTAGCAGTTATCGATGAAGTCTCCGGGTCAGTACCGGTGACGAATGAAACAAGCGAGTCCAGCAAATCGATTGCCGTACTGCCATTCACCAATCGCAGCCCGGATGCCAACGACGCCTATTTCACCGACGGCGTGCACGACGACTTGTTAACCCAGTTGGCCAAGATCGATGCCTTCAGCGTGATCTCCCGTACTTCGGTAATGGAATACCGCGACACCGCGAAAAACCTCAGGCAAATCGGTGAGGAACTCGGAGTCGCCAATATCATGGAAGGCGCCGTGCAGCGCGCCGGCAACCGCGTCCGCATCAACGTGCAGTTGATCGATGCGGGGTCGGACGAACACCTGTGGGCCGAGGTCTACGACCGTGAACTGACCACAGAGAACCTCTTCGATATCCAATCCGAAATCGCCAAGGCCATTGCGGGGGCCTTGCAGGCCACGCTCTCCGATAGTGAAATCGCCGCCGTATCCAACGTGCCAACTGACAATGTCGCCGCTTACGAATTGTATTTACAGGGCAAGCGCTTTTCATTGGGTGAAACCGAGATCGGATTTGGCACCGCCGTGGAGCTTTACAAGGAAGCCCTGAAGCTGGATCCGCAATTTGAACTGGCATGGGTTGGCCTGTCGCACGCCTATATCAACAACTACTGGTCATATGGTGGTAATCCGGCAGACCGGGACAAAGCAAGAAATGCAATCGAGAAAGCAAAGGCCATTGACCCGGACTTTCCCGAACTCTACCTGGCGGAAGGTTCTTATTATTACTGGGGCCTTCTGGATTATGACAACGCCCTGCGATACCTCGACAAAGCCATTGCATTGATGCCCAGCAATGCGGAGGCACACATGTGGAAAGGCTGGGCTTCGCGTCGTGCAGGATTATGGGACCAGGCCATAGATTCCATGCAGAAGGCCATCAAACTGAACCCGCGCGTGGTTATCAACCTGATAGAAACCGGGCAAACCCTCGCTTACCTCGACCGCTTCGAGGAGGCCCTGGAATTAACCGAAAAAGCCTACAAGCTGGAACCGGACAACTATTGGCCCAAATCCTACCTGGCTGTTCTGGAGGTCGTTGTTAATGGTGATACCGACCGTGCCGATACCCTGATGGTGGGTGGGCAGCACACCAACGATATACAGTTTCTCACAATCTATTGGCAAGTGCAGATGCTTTCCGGGCGTTTTGAATCCGCGCTGGACATTGCCCAAAACTGGAAGCAGAACTGGGAAATGGATGTCAAGGCCTTCTCCCTCAGGGAAAGCTATATTGCCCTGAGCTTGAATGCCCTCGGACGTCATGAGGAAGCAAAGCAGAATGCACGAATAGCGCTGCAACGCCTGGCACAAATGAAACGCCAGGGTATCGATGATTTCCGGGTTTGGACCTCAGAGCTCGAAGCCCACGCAATCCTCGGTGACACGCAGCAGGTTTCCGAACTCGCGGAGAAAATCATGGCCCTGAAGCCGGCCGATGCCGTTGAAGATTTCAACATCCGGTATCGCTTTGCCCAAAGCTATGCCATTGCCGGCATGCTGGACGAATGCATCGCCACACTGGATACATTGCTTTCCGGTATTAGTTTTGTTTCGGTGCCATGGCTGGAACACGACCCGGCCTTCAACAGCATCCGCAGCGCAGGCGAATTTATCGCCCTGCTGGAGCGGCACAGATGAGCCTCTTTGCAGAACTCAAGCGCCGTAACGTCTTCAGGGTCGGTATTGCCTATCTGGTGGTTGCCTGGCTGGTAATGCAGGTGGCGGACGTGGTCATCAACAACATCGGGGCGCCCGGCTGGGTGTTCCAGGTCATCCTGCTGGTGCTCGGCATCGGTTTTCCCTTGGTGCTGATCTTTGCCTGGGCATATGAAATGACACCTGATGGTCTCAAAAAAGAAAAGGACGTTGACCGCAGCCAGTCCATCTCTGCCAAAACCGGGAACAAACTGAATCACACCATTATCGTGGTGCTCGCGCTGGCACTGGCTTACTTTGCCTGGGATAAATTCTCGGCGCCGACACCCACCGCAACTCCAGTAGCAGTATCAGTCACTGAACAGGCGGGTATCGACAAGTCCATCGCGGTGCTGCCGTTCGTCAATATGAGTGCTGACGCCGATAACGAGTACTTTTCAGATGGCCTTTCCGAGGAACTTCTGAACCTTCTGGCCAAGGTGGACGGCTTGAAGGTGGCGGCCCGCACGTCTTCCTTCAAGTTCAAGGGCTCCGAGGCGGACATTGCAGAAATCGGTGAAAAACTGAATGTTGCCACGGTATTGGAAGGTTCCGTGCGTAGATCTGGCAACCAGGCCCGCATCACCGCCCAGCTGATCAAGGTCGATGACGGCTTCCACCTGTGGTCGGAAACCTATGACCGTGAACTCGACAATATTTTCGAAGTACAGGACGAAATTGCGAAAGCCATCGTGGATGCGCTGAAGCTGCCACTGCTCGGGCACGACGCAAAACCCATTGCAACGACATCCGCTGAAAATTTCATAGCGTATGACCTGTATCTCCAGGGCCGGCACCAGGCGAGGCAATGGTCGGAGCAGAGTTTTAAACGCGCGATCGAATACTACCTTGCGTCTCTTGAAAATGACCCCGCGTTCGCACCGGCCTACGGCGGTCTTGCAGACAGTTATATCTTCCTCGCCGATTATGGCGACCTGCCGCAAGGCGAGGCCCAGCAACTGGCCAGAGCCGCTGCAGAAAAGGCACTGTCCATCGAACCGGACTCGCCGGAAGCACATGCTTCAATGGGGTTGTTGTTCAATAACCTGGGCTACTTCCGCAAAGGCGAGATCCATTTTCAGAAAGCGCTGCAGGTCAACCCGAATAGTGTCAACGCATTGATCTGGTACCGCAACAACCTGAACGCCCAGTTCAGGAGTACCGAGGCGATGAACATGGTCAACAGGGCGATGAACATCGACCCATTGTCATATTCCGTCCGCAGAGCCTACACCGCCCAGCTGATCACGATGCTGAGATTTGACGAAGCATCCACTGACATCCAGGCACTGATTGCAACCAACCCGGAAGACCCAACGCTTTATGAGCTTTGGGGCACCCTTTTCCGCGAGAAAGGCCAGCCACAAAACGCGATTCCGATGTACCGCAATGCGCACCGCCTGCGGCCGGGTGATATCTACATGGCGGCGCAAAACGTGATCGCTGGTCTCCAATTGCACGATCAGGAACTGGTTAATTACTGGTTGAAAGAAGCTCGAAACCGTGGCGCCGATGCCCAATGGACACGGTTTGCTGAAAATTTGGTGATGTATGCCAATGGCAATTTTGCTGACCTGTTATCACAGGTCGATCAATTGCTCGTATCACAGCCGGGTCAAGTACGCTTGCTGGGTTACCGCCATGCTGTATTGATGAACATGGGGGAAATTGATATGGCGAAAGAAGCCCTGCTGCAAGCCATGGAGTACAGCGGTTATGTGGATGGCCAGGCTTTCACAGGTAACCAGTTGTTCACTGTCGTTTATCTCGCTAATGTTTTCGACCTTACCGGGGAGACCGAAGAGCGCGACCTTTTACTTTCCCGGGCATCAGAACTGCTGACACGGCTTCGCCGATCAGAGCCCGCCAATGACCTGGTGTTTTACCTCAGCGCCTGCGTGGCATCCATTCAAAATGATTTGCCGGCCATGCTGCGGGAACTGGAGTTGGCGGTTGAAAATGGCTTCAGAAACCACTGGGAATTGATACAAGACCCGGTGTTCGCTCGCTGGCAGGAAAACGCGAAATTCAAGGCTTTTCATCAAGGCTTGTTAAATGCGGCAGCAGACATGTTGCATGAATACAAAGCAAACAATCCCGAAAACAAGCCCGCACCCGCAAGAGAGGTGTTTGGCTTATGACCTTTTTCGCCGAACTCAAACGCCGTAACGTGATCCGCGTGGGTATCGCCTACGTGGTGGTTGCCTGGCTGGTCTCGCAGGTCGCGGAATTTGCAATCGAAACCTTCGGCGCGCCGGATTGGGTTTTAAAAATACTGGTGGTCTTCCTGATGCTCGGCCTGCCGATCGTTGCAATCTTCGCCTGGGCATTTGAATTGACACCGGAAGGCATCAGGCGTGAGCGGGATGTCGACCGGAACCAGTCTATCGTCAAACATACCGGTCGCAAGCTCGACTACACGATCATCTTCGTAATGGCGCTGGCGTTGGGATACTTCATATATGACAAGCTCAATCACCAGGCCCACGATGCACCGCAAACGGTGGCGCAGGCAGAGGCCCAGATCGCACCGCCGGTCGTTGCCGGTACGCCTTCCGTTGATCCTTCGATCGCTGTATTGCCATTCGCAGACTTGAGTCCCGAGCAGGACCAGGGCTACTTTTCAGATGGCATTTCCGAGGAACTGCTCAACGTGCTGGTCAAGGTGAGAGGTCTCAAAGTGGCATCGCGCACCTCTTCTTTCACCTACAAGGGCAGCAACCTGAGCCTCGCGGAGATTGCCGACGAACTTAAAGTGAACCACGTGCTGGAAGGCAGCGTACGCAAGGCAGATAACCGGGTGCGGATTACCGCCCAGCTAATCGATGCGACCACCGACCGCCATATCTGGTCAGAAACATTTGATCGCGACCTGGTGGATATCTTTGCGATCCAGGACGAAATTGCCAATGCCATCGTGGCTGCTTTGAGTAAAAAGCTTGGAATCCTTGAAGACACGCCGGCCATTTCGGTGGCGAAAACCACCGATAATCTTGATGCTTACGAACTGTACCTGAAAGCCCGTGGATTATTCCTGACCCGCCAGCAACTGGAAGAAAGCATCGCCTTGTACGAGCGTGCGGTAGCACTTGATCCCGCTTTTGCACGTGCCTGGGAAGGTCTGGCAGCGGTCTATGCCGTTGTTGAATCATGGGGATTTACAGGGCGAGACTGGGATAGTCTGGCCCTGTCGGCCGCCGAACGGGCGCTTGAACTGGAACCCGGGCTTTCCACGCCCTGGGCAGTCAAGGGCCAGATTGCGACTAACAATAATGACTATGTCTCTGGCATGGCACATTTGGATCGTGCCGTTCAACTGGACCCCACCAACGCCACGAACTATCTGTGGCGCGGCATTAACTATTCAACGCTGGGAATGCAAGCCGAGTCCATTGCTGACTATGAACGTTGCCTGGAAATCGACCCGGCTTATGCAAATTGCAAACGTCACCTCGCTTTAAGCTATATGATCATCAATCATAACGAGCAGGCGTTGTCACTGATTGAACAAGTGGCAAAATACGGGTTCAAGGTTTTCAGCTACCACCAACAGTACAGCCAACGGCTAATGTCCCTGGGCCAACGCTTGGCTGCCACGATTATCCTGGTCAACCATTTTGACAGCAACTCGGCTTTCCCGGTGTCCGAAGTGTTGGATGCAATGGAATTTCCGGAACGGGACCATGGTCGCGGTCTGCAAAAACTGCTGAACTGGATCGACAATTCCGGACACGCCCGCGCCACGTTTGCAGTGCCGCTGGTTGCATTCAAGGCATACCACCTTATCGAACCGGTTCCATCCATGAACCGCTGGGTGTGGCTGGAAGAAAACACAGACTTCAGGGCATCTGAATACTTCGTCCCGTTCATGAGAAAAGCCGGTGTAGCGGTTTATTGGCGCGCAAAAGGTTTCCCGCCGGGTTGCCGCCCACTTGGGGAAGAGGGTTTTGAGTGTGATTAGGACAGACGCAAGCTGGAGACAGCGATGAGTTTCGTCGCAGAACTCAAACGCCGCAACGTGATCCGCGTGGGTATCGCCTACGTGATCGTCGCCTGGTTGATTCTGCAGTTCGCGGACGTAGTGCTGAACAACATCGAGGCACCCGGTTGGGTGTTCCAGGCCATCATGTTGGTGCTGGGCATCGGACTGCCGTTGGCACTGTTCTTCGCCTGGGCATTCGAATTGACCCCTGAAGGCCTGAAGAAGGAAAAGGACGTTGACCGCAACCAGTCCATCGCGCCACAGACCGGCAAGAAACTGAATAACACCATCCTGGTCCTGCTGGCGCTGGCCGTGTTTTACCTGTTGTTTGACAAGCTATCAGCCCCGACCCAGCCGGGGTCAGGTTTCTCTTCTCAAGAATCCTCTTTGCCTGAAAATGACGCCGTTGGTGGGAAAAAAGGCCTGACCTCTACCAAAACCCAAACGGCCGAGCAGGAACCTTCCATCGCCGTGCTACCTTTCATCAACATGAGCGCCGATCCCGAACAGGAGTATTTCTCCGACGGTATCTCCGAAGAAATCCTCAACGTGCTGGTGCGCGTCGAGGGTCTGAAAGTCGCTTCGCGCACCTCCTCTTTTACCTTCAAAGGGGAGAATCTCGACATTCCGGAGATCGCCAGGCAGCTAAAGGTCGGCAACATCGTTGAAGGCAGCGTGCGCAAATCCGGCAACCGGGTACGGATTACCGCGCAGTTGATTAACACCAGCGACGATCGCCACCTGTGGTCGGATACCTTCGACCGCGAACTGACCGATATCTTTGCCATCCAGGACGAAATTGCCAATGCCATCGTCAATGCCCTGAAAAATGAACTGAATATTGGCCTGGACGCGGTAAACGTGGAAAGCGCCACCGACAACCTCGATGCCTACGACCTGTATCTGAAAGCTCGCGGCATGTTCATTGCAAGGCAAAACCTCGATGTTGCCAATCAACTATTCGAACAGGCTGTTCAACTTGACCCGGATTTTGCCCTTGCCTGGGAGGGCCTGGCGGCTTCGCACTGGGTTTCGGGAGATTGGTTGGCGGGTGATGGCATCGATCATGATCAACTGGCAAGGGCCGCAGCTGACAGAGCCCTGGCGCTGGACGCAAGTCTTTCGATGCCTTATGCCGTCATCGGTATGATCGCCTCCAGCCAACAACCCCACGATTTCGTGACGGCTCGTGAAAACCTGGACATGGCACTCGAAAACGACCCCAAGAACACCACGGCCTGGCTTTGGTCCGGTATTTTTTACAAGGGGCTTGGTTTCGCTGACAACGCCATCGCGCACTTTCAAAACTGCCTGGACATCGATCCGGGTTACCAAAACTGCAGACAGCACCAGGCGGAAGCCTACCTGAACAACGGTGACAACGAGCGCGCCTTGGCGCTATTCAGTGAAACGATCGAGGCCAACTTTCATTCACAAGACGGCCCCTTCATCCCATTGGTAGCAACCTCTGGCGATCGACTGTTGGCGCTTTACATGGCCGATCAGTGGACCGGCAACAGCTACGCACCGGTCAACGGTTGGATCGAAGCACTGGAAAGCCCAAACGCGGACCATGCCGCCCAATTGCATCGTTTCGAACGTTGGGCAGCGGAAACCGGGGTGGATATCGGCATCTATGCCGGGACCTTGCTGGCATTCAAGGCTTACGACTATTTTGTCGGTCCTAACACCATGAAAACCAGTGATTTTGGAGAAATATGGAACCCCCATTGGGTGGATTTTCGCCAAACCACTTTTTTTAAACAATTTATTCGTAATAACAATTTGCTGGCATATTGGCGCAAAGCCGGCTTTCCAAAACAATGCCGGCCACTTGGGGAAGTTGATTTTGAATGTGACTAAGGTTAATCAGCCATGAGCTTTTTTGAAGAACTCAAACGCAGAAACGTCATTCGCGTTGGCATTGCCTACGCCGTGGCTGCCTGGCTCATCATGCAGTTTGCCGACGTGGTGCTGAACAACATCGCGGCACCCGGCTGGGTATTCCAGGTCATTATGCTGCTGCTGGCGATCGGTTTTCCTTTGATCCTGATTTTTGCCTGGGCGTTTGAAATGACACCCGAGGGGATCAAGAAAGAGAAGGACGTTGACCGCAGCCAGTCAATTACACCAATGACCGGACGCAAACTGGATCGGGTAATCATTGGCATCATGGCGGTGGTTATTGCCTTTCTGGCTCTAGACCGTTTTGTGATGACCGACGAGGTCTCAATACCGGCAGCCGGGGTCGAACCGCCATCTGCTATTGCAGAAAAAGAAACACTGCCTGCGACGGACACTGGCCCATCGGTCGCCGTCCTGCCCTTCGTTAATATGAGCGGTGACGCCAATAACGAATATTTCTCCGACGGACTGACCGAGACCCTGCTGCATATGCTGGCCCAGCTACCAGAATTGCGGGTTGCCGCGCGTACCTCTTCTTTCGCGTTTAAGGGTAAAGACACCGGTATTGCAGAAATTTCGAAAATCCTCGGTGTCGCCCATGTCCTGGAAGGCAGCGTACAAAAGGCCGGCAACCAGGTGCGCGTCACCGCACAGCTGATCCGTGCTGACGATGGTTTCCATGTCTGGTCGCAAAATTATGACCGCACGCTGGATGATATCTTCGCCATCCAGGACGAGATCGCCAACGACGTGGCAAGCGCCCTCGGAAGTTCCCTGTTGTCGGCAAAGGATCAACCCATGCATGGTGTTTCCACCACTAACGCGAGGGCTTATGAGGATTACCTCAAGGGCATGGAGCAGCAATCCATTTACTCCTACACCAGCCTTGCGGTGGCCGAGGGTCACTTCAAGGATGCACTGGCCAGCGATCCGGGTTTCGCCGAGGCCAAGATGGCATTGGCCCGCAATTACGCTTTGAAGCTGGAGACCGGCTTGATCGAATACGAGGAAGCCAGCGCAGCCGCCCTGCCACTGCTGCAGCAAGTCAAGGAGCAAAACCCTGAAGAGCCGTTGGCAAGAGCCCTGGAACTGGCAATACTCAGCGATTACCTATATACGACCATGTCCGCGGACGAGCGCCACCAGGCGCTGGCCGAAATGCGCGCCCTGTTGCCCTATATTCCCGGTGATACCTGGGTCAGGTCGGAGGTCGCAGGCAACCTGGCTTACGGTGAGGACAAGCCCGAGGAAGCGCTGGAGGTTATCCAGGCAGGCTTGCTTGCGGATCCCTTGTCGGCAGAGCTGCACTCCGAAGCTGCCCGGATTTATCGCAAATTAAAGCAATTTGACGAGGCCATGACGGCGGTGCAACGCGCCATGGAACTGGAGCCGGAAAACCCGAATTTCCTGACCTACATCGGCCGCATCCGCCAGGATCTTGGCAATCTTAACGAGGCGCTCATTTGGTACAAACGTGCCACGGAAGCTGATCCGAGGGACCATGAGCTCGTCTCTACCCTCGCTTACTGGTTTTTCGAACTCGAACTGACCGAGGAGGGCGATCGCTGGGCATCACGGTGTTACGCCATGGCGCCCCAGACTGCGGTATGCAAGCGGATTCAGCTACAACAGGCCAGAGTCCATGGTGAAAGTGAGCTGCGTCTGCAACTGGCCAGGAGAATGCTCGAAGAAGACATCAGCACCCGCCGCTTCGGCTTCGCCGCTGCATTGTTTACCTTCTCGAACTTGATGCAGGATCAAGGCAGGGCTCGAGAAGCCTACGATTTCCTGGCAGAAAAATATCCCACCCTGCTGACCCCTGAAACCCCTCCACAAGGCCTGAAAGACGCTTTGGTGAGGCGCGCGGGGATCGAACTTATGCTGGGTTTTGCGCCTCGTGAACAGGCCATTGAGGCGATG
>JAPHTE010000235.1 GCA_026196445.1 Lysobacterales bacterium | reverse complement strand
CGCGGTCGCCTGCGGCGGCCTTGCGGATGTTTTGTTGTTCGGTTTGGCTCATGTCACGTGTATAGACGGAAGGTGAATAGATTAGGTTAGCCGAGCCTGTGAAATAAACTGACCGAATTAAGAGGGGGGTGTCTTGAAATTTTTAGTAAATAATTTCAAGACACCCCCCTCTTATTTAAACCTATTTATATAACGACTGAATTTGATCACCCTTACCGGTTAACTGCCAGCGGATCAGCGATACCGGTATCAGTCCAACGTCATCCACCTGCCGGAAAAATTCAGACAGGGCAATACCGTCGTCCGATTGCTCACTCATTTCAGCCAGTAATTGCTCGATCAGGTACTTGCCGGTGACGTAACTCGAGCCGTAACCCGGTTGACGCAGGTACAACAGTTGCTCGAAACCCAACAGGTCCAGTTCCTCACTCATCCAGCCGCGCGGGGTGTGCTTGACGTGGAAATCACGTGCTTCCTTGAGGGTGAATATATTGGCGTGCGCGTATAACGAGCCCAGGCCGCGGGCAGCGCGCTGGGCCAGCATGATCCACACCAGTTCACGGGCTCGCGGGTTGTCGTCAAACAGCCCCGCGTGCATCATCATTTCCTCGAAACCGGTGGCCATACCCTCGGCGCGGCTATCCCAGATGTTGTACAGCAATGGACCTCGGCGTACCGGGCTCGGGTGCGACCGGCTTTCCATCATTGCCAGGTCAAACCAGTGGTACCAGTGGGTCCATAACGCCATTGGTTCATGGTGCGAGACGATGTAAAAGAAATTGCGCGAGTCTTCAGGTATGAACTCGCCCATGTGTTGACGCAGTACCGGTTCGATGAAGTCGTAATCCGGCAAGATCTCCTCATCTTTCAGGAAGCGCGCAAATTTGACCACCGAGCGTTCAGCGTGTTGCCGGTATTCCGCTTCGCTGGCGATGGGCACCAGCGGTGGTAAGTGGCGGTTGCGGTGTTCTTCGAGCACCAGCATCGAGCGCGCCCGGTCCAACTCACGCTTGAGCAGTGCGACCTCTTCCTCCCAGCTCAATGGCACCAGGTGCACGTTGCGCAATTGCCAGGTGTAGTTGTCCTTGCCGATACCGGACGGGCCGGTTTTGGTAGCGGACTGATCATTCAGCCAGTTGATGAACTCATTGGTGGCGAGACTGGCTTTGGCCAGTGCCGTCTTGAATGCCCGGCCGCTATCGCCGGTTTTTTGCTCCAGATCTACCAGAGCAGCCTCCTGGTCTTCGAGGTTCTTGATACCGGCGATCCACAGTTCACGTGCGTTACCCGTCAGGTTGACCCTGGCCTGCTGCAACAGCGATGGGATGGTGCGCAACTCGGTGGCCAGTTTCTCTTCTGCTTTCGCATCGAGCGGAAAATCATAAGTCCACAACTCCACCAGCGCGTGGTGATAAGGCCCTTCGTGGGCCGGCGTGTCGCTTTGTTCAGTCCAAACCGATGTGTAGTAGGCAGGATCACGCACCCAGGGTTTCAATACGCGGGTGTTAAAGTCCATGCCGTTCATCTCGGCCCTTAGTAAATGCCAGTCCACCTGCTGAGCCACCGGCCAACCGTCCGTTTCGAACGCCATCAAGCGCTGCTGGTAATCTTCTAATTCCCGATGACGACGTGCGGTGGTTTCCACCGTGTAATCCGGCGCGCCATCGAGCAGGGGTGGCGACTCAAATTCCCTCCAGTCCTCGAAAAGTACTAGTAGATCGTTATGACTCTTGCCGTTTGCCACTTTCTGTGCCTCGCCTGTAGCCGGTGAAAGAATAAATATTAGTAGAAGCAGGGGGATTATCTGCTTCACCTTGGCGGCCCCTCGTCATGATCCGGCAACGAGGCTGCGCTTGTGTACCACGCGGGTCTCGATGCACAGAAAATATTTTTGTCCGGGCGAATGCCTGGATCCTCGTCCAGCGTACCAGCCGGCACAATGACCACTCTGCCACTCTTCGACAACCACGGTAATGATGAGCCACAATTTTTGCAAAACGCAGTGGTAAAGTACTTCGCTTCCTCGTAGTCGTAGCGGCCGACATATTCCTCGCCGGCCAGCCAGCGGAAGTCACCCGGCGCGACAAAAACGTTGGCCGCGTGTGCGCTGCCGGTAAATTTACGGCAGCGTGAGCAATGGCAGTACTGGAACACGCCCATATTGCCACTGAGTTCGTAACTGACCTTTTGACACAAACAACTGCCTTTCACAGCATTGCCTGACATGCGATACCTCCTTCACGATATTGGGCATGTTTGAACATCATCACCGCCAACCGCGCTCACTTACGCGTAACCACCAGCGCGATGCCGCCCAGTATTGAAACCGACGTCAGTAACAGGCGCAGCGTCAGCGGTTCACCGAGCAGCACGATACCACCAGCTGCAGCGATTACTGGCACGCTGAGTTGCACGGTGGCCGCACTGGTATTCCGCAACGACGGTAACACGGTGTACCAGACAGCATAACCGAGCCCGGACGCCAGCGCACCGGAACACACCGCATACCAGAAACCTGCCTGGTCCCAGGAAAAATTATCCAGCATCAGCAAGCTCAGTAACACAGCGACCGGCACGGTGCGCAGAAAATTGCCCGCTGTTTTGCTGGTCGCGTCACCCGGGCCCGAACCACGCAGGGAATAAACTCCCCAGGCGATTCCGGCGCCGATCATCATCAAGGCCCCCTGTAAAGGAGGGGCCGTCAGACCGGGTAACAACAGGCCGATCAGCCCGCCAAAAGCAAGCAGTACGCCGAACAAGCGCCAACCGTGTAAACGCTCACCGGCCCATAACCCCCGGCTGATCATCGTCGCCTGCACTGCACCGAACAACAACAGGGCACCAACCGCAGCAGATAGAGATATATATGCAAACGAAAACCCGGCCGCATAGCCAAACAGGGCCAGCGCAGAGGGCCAGTTTCCACGGCTTTTGAAACTGCCGTGGCGCAGACGGACGATCAGCCAAAGAACCAGCGCACCTGAAACCAGCCGCACAGTCGTAAAACTCGCTGCATCGATAGCGGTATCCTTGAGCGCAAGGCGGCAAAGCAGAGAGTTACCCGCGAAGGCGACCATCGTCAAGGTGGTCAACGCAATGACACGGGCGGTTGGGACGTGCGTGTTCAGGACGAAACCCCGGCTGGATTGAACAGCAGGCGAAACCAGGCAAATTTCTGTTCACCACCTGCCGGGGTGATGTGCACATCGTGACCCGTGTCGAGTAAATCGAATTCCGGTCCCAGTTCCAGGCACATTTTTTCAGCGTCGTACTGGACGATGTCAAGACCGCTGCATTTTTTGGGCCCGCCGATGGCGAAGGTCATGATGGTTACCTGGCCGCCGGCAAGTAAGCATTTTTTCAGTGTCTGCACATAGCTGGCGCGGTCCGCTTTGTCCGTCAGGAAGTGAAACACCGCGCGGTCATGCCAGAGTTGAAAGCTATGCGGTGGATCGAATGCGGTGATATCCGCCTCGAACCATTCCACTCGCCCGGCCCGCTCACCCAACCTCGCGCGGGCCTGGGCCAACGCACTGGCCGATACATCCAGCACTGAGACGGACTCGTATCCCTGCTCACACAATGCATCAACCAATGTTGACGCACCACCACCGATATCTACTAATGGTGAATCCTTGTCCACCCCCGCCTCGTGAATAAGACGCAGGGACAAAGCCGGTTCCGGTTGATACCAACTCACCTGCGTTGCCGGCTTGCCGGCGTACACGTTTTCCCAATGTCCTTTTGTGTCAACCACCCCGCATTCGCGCTCCAGCGTTCGCATCGATCTCCTGCGTACATCATTGTATCCGACAATTTTTATCATTCATCACGGATTATTTGAAACCTGTATTGCATCCGGTAGTCATACTAGTTGGCATTCACTAGTATTGTGTCTATCTGCTAGTATTGTGTCTATCTGTTGTAGGAGGCATCAGGAGCAATATTATGAAATTTTTCAAACCCACTTTAACGATTATTTTCCTGGTCACCGGATTACTGGCCCTGACACCAGCCTGGGCCAAAAAAGACCTGCCCGCTGTCAATGACGAGGGCATGGAACTGGTCAAGGATTCTGAACTGGCCACGGTTTACGCCGATCCGGGTGCAGACCTGGGCATTTACAAGCGTATCTTGTTGGAAGACGCCACGGTAGCGTTCAAGAAGAACTGGCAGCGTGACCAGAACCGCGGTTATGGCCTGAAAGTTCGCAATTCTGATATGGAGCGTATCACCGAGGACGTGGCGACCCTGTTCAACGAGATCTTCACTGAGCAACTGACCAAGGGTGGTTATGAAATCACCACGGAACCCGGTCCGGACGTGTTGACCATTAAACCGGCAATCGTTGACCTCGATGTGTACGCACCGGATGTCAGTGGGGCCAGTTTCACCCGTAGCTACTCCGAATCAGCCGGTGAAATGACACTCAACCTCGAGCTATTTGATAGTTTGACCGGTGACAAGATCGCCAAGGCCACGGATCGCAAACGCGACTGGGACAAGGGCTACCTGGAATGGCGGACCCGCGTCAGCAACCGGGCGGACGCCACGCGGGCGATAAGATCCTGGGCCAAGGCGTTCACTTCATTGCTGGATGAAGCCAAATCCTAGAAACATAAGCAATAAACAACCGGAACGCACCAAGCTCGCAGTCCGGTACGCGTCCTTATTGCTATGAGAAGAAACGAACGCCAGTAAAGCCGGCGTTCGTTTTTTATGACCGTTTGGGTTTATTCAGACCGCTACGACTTTGGTCGCGCACGGCCCTTTCTGGCCTTCACCAACTTCGTATTCAACCT
>JAPHTE010000439.1 GCA_026196445.1 Lysobacterales bacterium | reverse complement strand
GAGGAAATCGACCACCTGGGCTGGTGCAAGGAACGCCTCGAGGAACTGGATTCCAGGCCCAGCCTGCTGGACCCGTTCTGGTACGCCGGCTCCTTTGCCATCGGCGCCGCAGCCGGGCTGGCCGGCGACGGCTGGAGCCTCGGTTTTCTGAAAGAGACCGAGAACCAGGTCGAAGCACACCTCGAGGGGCACATCGAAAAACTGCCGCCCGAGGATACCCGCAGCCGCGCCATCCTGGACCAGATGAAGATCGACGAGGCCAAGCACGCGAGGATGGCCGAGGATTCGGGCGCCTTCGACTTGCCGCCGCCGGTACGGCGCTTGATGAAGTTAACTGCCGGCGTGATGAAAGCGGTAGCCTATAGAATTTAATTAAAAAACAAGCGGCGCAGCGCCTTCCCCGGATCCTCCTCGCGCATAAACGCCTCACCGACCAGGAAGGCGTTGATGCCACTGGCCTGCATACGCTTCACATCGTCCCTGGTTTTGATGCCGCTCTCGGTAACCAGCAGTTGGTCACCACTGAGCATGTCCGTCAGGCGCTCGGAGGTCGCCAGCGAGGTCTCGAAGGTGTTCAGGTTGCGGTTGTTGACGCCGATCAAATCGTGACCGAGCAATAAGGCCCGCTCCATCTCGGTCTCGTCGTGCACTTCCACGAGCACATCCATACCCATGTCCTTCGCCTGCGCCAGCAGGTCCGCCAGCAATGCCTGCTCGAGCGCTGCCACGATCAACAGGATGCAGTCGGCGCCCATCGCACGCGACTCGGCAATTTGCCAGGGGTCGATGATGAAATCCTTGCGCAGCACCGGCAATGAACAGGCCTCGCGCGCCTGGCGCAGGTATTGCCCGTCGCCCTGGAAAAAATCCCGGTCGGTCAAAACCGACAGACAGGCGGCACCGGCTGCCTCGTAGGCCCGGGCGATTTCGCCCGCTCGAAAATCTTCGCGGATCACACCGGCACTGGGGGAGGCTTTCTTGATCTCCGCAATCACGGCAGGCCCGTTAGCCAGGGCTTGCCGCAGCCCGCTCACAAAACCCCTTGGTGCTGAACATGCCGCGGCCCGGGCCTCCAGTTGGGCCCGCGTCGTGCCCGCCTTGCCGGCTGCCACCTCTTGCGCCTTGCGCTCGAGGATACGTTGCAATATGGATGGCACGGCCATCAAAAAGACCGGGTTAAGCGACCCAACTGGTCGAGTTTGTCCAGCGCCGCACCGCTGTCCAGTACCGAGAGCGCCGTTTCGACACCTTCGTGGACCGAGTTTGACACACCGGCCACGTACAGCGCCGCACCCGCGTTAAGCGCAACCAGTTGCGCGCCCCTGCGTGACCGTGCATCGGTCTCGCCTGCCAGTACAGAATTCAGCAATTGTAATGAAGCATCGACACCCTCGACCCCGAGACCTTTTAACGAGCCACGCTCGATTCCCAGCTGTTCGGGTTTCAACGTGTATTCCTCGACGACCCCGTCTTTGAGCTCCGCCACGCGCGTGTCGGCAGCCAGGCTGATCTCATCGAGGCCATCCTGCGAGTGGACCACCAGGACGTGTTCCGACCCCAGCCTTTGCAATACCTCGGCGATGGGCCTGCACAAAGCGCCGTTGAACACACCAATCAACTGGCGGTTCACGCCTGCCGGGTTGGACATCGGGCCGAGGATATTGAACAGGGTCCTGAGACCGAGTTCCTTGCGTGCCAGGCTGACGTGGCGCATCGCGCTGTGGTGCATCAGGGCAAACATGAAGCCGATTCCCAGTTCATCGACACAACGCGCAACTTCTTCCGGCGAGATGTCCAGCCTGACACCTGCGGCCTCCAGCACATCAGCACTGCCGGAGCTGGATGACACCGAGCGGTTGCCGTGCTTGGCAACCCGGCCACCGGCCGCCGCCACCACGAAACACGCCGCCGTCGAGACGTTGAACAGGTTGGCGCCGTCACCGCCGGTACCAACGATATCGACCAGGTGTGGTCCAGTGACTTCCACCCTGGTCGCAAATTCACGCAGAACCTGGACACCACCGGTGATCTCGTCGGTGGTCTCCCCTTTCAG
>JAPHTE010000069.1 GCA_026196445.1 Lysobacterales bacterium | reverse complement strand
CGTCTATTGCTCGCGCAAAATTGGTGTTGAAATGCGGATCCCAGGTGGATCCCGCGGGCGGACCGGCGGGATACTCGGCTGCCGGGAAAACATCACCACTCCAGTGTGATCCTGTCCTTAAACCGACCAGGTATCGCTGGCCCTTGTAAACGGTAATGATGCCGCCACCGGATGCCCCGCCGCCCGAATCACAGTCGTCCAGCAACTGCCCTCGCCAAACCCCACCACCGAGATCGTCAATGCGGCTTTCGGTCAGGGTGCAAGCAAAACTTTCACTGATCACAGCGCTGGATGCATCCAGTGCGATCAGCCGAAACTCACCACCTTCTTGCTGGAAAGCCTCCGTTTTCGAGAACGGAAATTCACGCAGTTGCAGGCTTTGCCCAGGCCGGTAGTTTTTCCAGGGCCTCGGCACGTATACGAATGCCCAGTCGCCCTCGCCAAACTCGATGTCCGTGGTCGCCCTGGCGGGGTCAAAATCACCTGAAACCAGCTGGTCCAGGTCAATCTTTGCTGTGTACCCAGGTAATGCCCCCAGTGCCAGGAACTGGAATTCGCAATCCCTGAATCGACGTTTGCGTTCGAGGTCGAACAACACGTGCGCGGCTGTAGCCAGCACCACGCCCTCGAGTCCGGGCGCCATTTCACGTGTATCGAGCACCATCGCCGTGCCGCGCACCTGCCCGTCGCAGGCGACAGCGCCTGCTCCGGGTAAATCCGACTCGTAACTGCCGCGCATGATCGGCTCGCGGCTGTCCTCAACGCCGTTGTAGGGATCACCGTCCCCAAAAATCGTGACGGGCAGGTGATCTGCTGCCTGCCCGTACACCGGTGATATGCCAAAACAAATTAAAATGCAGTACAGGGCACGGACACGATTCGAGATATCGTATTTCAACAGATTGTCGAAAATGGGCATGGTTCTGATCACTTGCGCAATGTAGACGCCGTTCGATGCGCTGTCAAAGCACACTACCCGTCAATTGAGGCCTAAATGACCGCGGAAGCAATGCCGTTTGAGACAAACCGAATTGCTTTGAGATAAAGCGCATGGCCCCGCAGTTAAGTTGCGACACGTCAGGCGGCCAACAGTGTAGAATCGCCTTCGTGAAACTTGAAAAGTTCATAAAAAATCAGCCCAACGTCTTCTGGCTCTTTCACCTGGGCGGATGGGCGCTGTGGGGAATAGTCGGCAAGTATCTCTACACCACGGCGATTCTGGGTGAAACCGTACCCAATTACGCCGCCTACGTAACCATCATCACCGTCATCGCGTTGCTGCTCTCACTGGGGTTACGTTACCTGTACCGCTTCCTGTGGGACCGGGCGCTATGGCTGCAGGCCATCGCTTTCCTGGGCGGTAGCTCGCTGGCTGGCTGGCTGTGGATACGGGCGCGTGGTTACATTTATTACGGCTGGTTCGACCAGGCCAAGGACATGGCCGCCTGGGCAGCCGAGGTGGGCAAGGAAGCTGCTGAAATCTACGAAAAAGTCTCGTTCTTCGAAAGCAGTACCACCCCGATTGTCTGGATGCTCACCTGGAGCGTGTTGTACTACGCCATCAAGTATTACCGGGTATTCCAGGAAGTCCGCGAGGGTGCCCTCAAGTCGGCCGCAATGGCCCACGAAGCACAGTTGAAGATGCTGCGCTATCAGCTCAACCCACATTTCCTTTTCAACACGCTCAATGCCATATCCACGTTGGTGCTGGAACAGAATACCGCGTTGGCCAACCGGATGGTGACGAAACTGTCCAGCTTCCTGCGCTACTCGCTGGATAACGACCCGATGCAGCGCATTACCCTGGAGCAGGAACTCAAGGCCCTGCAGCTATACCTGGACATCGAGAAAGTTCGTTTTGAAGAACGCCTGATACTGAAACTGGATGTCGAGGAAACCGCACGCGAAGCCCTGATACCCAGCCTGCTGTTGCAACCGCTGATCGAAAACGCTATCAAGTACGGTATCGCGCGCGCCGAAGGCGGTGGCCACCTGTGCATCTCGGCGCGGGTTTTTGCCGGTGATTTATTGATGGAAGTCTGCGACGACGGACCCGGTTGCGAACTGGTGGACGGGGAAATTCCGGACGCCAAGGGTGTGGGCCTGAAAAATACCCGCGAACGCCTGGCGACGATTTACGGCTCGAACCACTCGATCAAGCTTAGCCAGACCGACCCGCACGGCCTGACTATCGCCATCCGCGTCCCCTTCTCGACCAAGCACAAGCCCGCCTGAGCAACGGCGGGTCTTGCCGGTCGCCTTTTTTTATGGGTGATTTATAAACCCCAGCTGTAACTCAATTGGAAATCGAACTGGTCCGTGGTGAGCCGCAGGATCTGCGAAGGATCCAGCTGGTTCAGGTGCTCCAGGGATTCTTCTTCAGAATACATCAGTGAGAGTGTCAATTCGTTACCATTTCTCAGTCTGTGGCTGATACCAGCGGTATAGTGCGCTTCTGTCAGGTTGAAAACCGGAATATTGAAGGTATTCTCAATGAAAGCAACCGGTTGGTCGGCGATGCTCATTCCGGCGTACAGGGTCCACCTGTCATTCATATTCCAACTGCTGCCGAGGCTATAAACAGGCACATTCTTCCAGCCAAATCCCGGACCGTTCTTTCCACCCAGGCACCTGTCCATATCCGTACCACCAAAGCCGGCTGTCGGGCAGTCGTAAATATTTGTGAATGAATTCCCCCACGCGTCGACTTGCGCATACCAGATTTTTTGAGTATCGATGCTGAAGGAAAGTCGATCGCTTGCCTGCCAGGTCAAACCCATTTTGAACCACGCAGGAATATCGAGCTTGCCACCATCAGCGAGCAGGTCAGCGTAATCTGCCGAGGCACCGATTTTTATTTCAGTCTGGTACATGATGCCGAAACTGAAATGCTCGCCCAACAGCCTGTGCACACCCAGCTTGAGGCCGGCGCCATAATTGACATCACTGCCATTGCCACTCAGATTTTCAGGCAGTGCCGCACCGTTGCTGGAGGCAAAGGTTCCTGTGTATTTTGAAAATCCGCCGAGGCCTTTCACATCCAGGCTTTGCGCGGCCAGGACCGCAGAGATACCAAACGAGGTCCTGTCTCCCAATTTCTTTGCCCAGGTGAGATCCACCAGCGCCTGGGTCAGTTCGAAAGATGCCGTACCGTCACCGTAGGTGCCGGGAAGGGTCGTAATACCCAATGGCCCGCCAGCATCGGGGTCAAAGGTGGCGGAACCGCCTTTATAGGAGCCGCCGACACCGCCGCGTGTATAAAATGCCCAGGCAAATGCAGAACCGTTTTGCAATTGATGTGTTCCGGCAAGCTCCGGGAGGAAGAAAATATCCTTGTCACTGTCGGTATCTACATTCCCGAAACTGAAGGTATTGCCCTCGCCGTTGCTACCGTCGAATAATGCCGTGAAATTCCGGTTGGGCATAAGGGCCGAAACACCGGCATCCATCCTGTTGCCCAGGAAAACAGCCGTAGCCGGGTTACTGACAATTGATATTGCATCCTCCGGCATGGCCATGCCGGCACCCGCCATGGCCTTGTTCCTGGCACCAATGCCATGCGGCATGTAACCGTTGGTCGCAAACGCCAGTTGGGCGCACATGGTTCCGCCAAAAACGGCGATTACGCCCAAAAGGCGCGATTGGAAGTGCATCAGGCGTGTCCTCCGGCTAAACCGGGCGCCAGGACCGGTGAATCAGGCGCCCACTGTTGATTTCTCGTGTCGCGAACTATAGAACAATATTGGAATGACCAACAGGGTCAACAGGGTCGATACCAGGATGCCAAAAATCAACGCGATCGCCAGGCCGTTGAAAATCGGATCATCCAGGATGAAGAACGCGCCCATCATCGCCGCCAGCGCGGTTAACAGGATTGGCTTGGCGCGTACCGCCGTCGCCGCGATCACGGCATCTTCGAGACTGGCGCCTGCTGCCCGTTCCTGCCGGATGAAATCTACCAGCAGGATCGAATTACGCACGATGATACCGGCCAGTGCGATCATGCCGATCATCGAGGTCGCGGTAAACTGGGCGCCCAGCAGCGCGTGGCCCGGCATCACACCGATAACCGTCAAGGGGATCGGCGCCATGATAACCAGTGGCAACAGGTAGGAGCGGAACTGCGCCACCACCAACAGGAAAATCAAAATCAGCCCGACCGCGTATGCGATACCCATATCGCGGAAGGTCTCGTAGGTGATCTGCCACTCGCCGTCCCACTTCATCGAAAAGTAATACGGGTTGTCGGGCTGGCTGATATACCGCTGCTCGATGCCCTGCCCCGAAAATTCCATCTCGGCGATCGCGTCATTGAGGTCGAACATGCCATACAGCGGGCTGTCCAGGTCACCGGCCATGTCACCCGTGACAAATACGACAGGCAACAGGTCCTTGTGGATGATGGCATCATCCCAGGACCTTTCAGCCACGCTCGAGAATTGCGATATTGAAACCGGCACCCCTTCCCTGCTGCGCACCTTGAGCGCCAACAAATCGGCAATGCTCGCCTTGTCAGAAACACTTGCTTCCAGGCGTACTGGAATGGGTTCCTTTTCACGGCCCTGGTGAATATAGGTCACATCGGCGCCACCCAACGCCATTGCGACCGCACTGCTGACCTGGCTTTGCGAAACACCCAGTAATGCCGCGCGCTGGCGGTCGACCTCGATGATGTAACGCCTGGCATCCGCTTCCACGCTGGTGTCGATGTCGGTGATGTCTTTGGTGGCCCGGAACACCTGTTCCAGGTTACGGCCAAGTTGTTTCTGGGCGGCGTAATCCGGTCCGTAAACCTCCGCTACGATGGGTGACATGACCGGCGGTCCGGGCGGCACTTCAACGACTTTGACCGAGGCATCGTGCTTGAGGGCGGTCGCGGCGAGCGCTTCACGCACGGCAGAGGCAATTTCGTGGCTGGAACGGTCACGTTTGTGCTTGTCCTGCAGGTTGACCTGTATATCACCCATGTTGCCTGCCCCACGCAGGTAGTATTGGCGTACCAGGCCGTTGAAATTGATGGGCGCTGCAATTCCGGCGTAGACCTGGTAATTGACCACCTCGGGAACGGTTTCGATGATCGCGGCCAGTTCATCCAGCACTGCTGCGGTATTCTCCACCGGTGTCCCTTCGGGCATGTCCAGTACCACCTGGAATTCAGACTTGTTGTCAAACGGCAGCATCTTCAGGACCACCGATTGTGCCAGCACCAGCGCCATCGCTATGACAATCAACGCCATCAACCCCCCGTACAGCGATATCCGCGCCTTGCGGCCCTCCGAACGACGCAAAAAAGGCGTCATCACGCGGCTGACGAAGGTGTGCAAAGTGCTGTTCAGCTTTTCCTCGGGTGTGTGCGTACAGTGTTGACGCCCCAGCAGGCGATTGCTCAACCAAGGTGTCAGCACCAGTGCAATCGCCAGCGAAAACAGCATTCCCAACGATGCATTGATGGGGATCGGGCTCATGTATGGGCCCATCAGGCCGGTTACAAAAGCCATCGGCAACAAAGCGGCGATAACGGTGAAAGTCGCCAGTATGGTCGGGCCGCCAACCTCGTCCACTGCACCGGGTATCAGGGCACCCAGCGGCCCGGTCTTTAACGACCTGTGCCGATGGATATTCTCGACCACCACGATCGCATCATCCACCAGGATGCCGATGGAGAAAATCAACGCAAACAGGGAAACACGGTTGATCGTAAAGCCCCAGGCCCAGGAGGCAAACAAGGTCACCATCAGCGTTACCACCACGGCCGTGCCAACGATGACCGCCTCACGCCAGCCAATGGTCAACAACACCAGAAGAACAACCGATGCCGTTGCGAACGCCAGCTTGCTGATCAACTTCACCGCCTTGTCATTCGCAGTCTTGCCGTAGTTCCTGGTGATGGTGGTTTCAACACCGTCAGGGATGTGCGTGGAACGCAGCTGCTCGAGCCGCTCGATGACGGCGTCGGCAATCGTCGTGGCGTTGGTTCCGGGTTTCTTGGAAACCGCCAGCGTGACCGCCGGTGAATAGTTGACCATGTCGTGGCCGGCATCCGCGTGGGCCGGACCGCTGGCGAACCACGCATAGGACTCGGGCTGGTCACTGCCGTGGCTGACATTGGCGATATCACTGAGGAACACGGGATGGCTGTCAAATACGCCCACCACGAGCTCGGCGATATCTTCCGCACTGGACAGGAAAACACCGGTCTGCACCGGTATTTCTTCATCATTCGATACCAATGAACCGGCTTGTCTCACGTCGTTGCCGGCATTCAGCGCCAGGTTCAGATCATCCAGAGTCAGCCCAAAACCCGCAACCCGCTCAGGGTCCAGTTGCACGTGCACGATATCCTTCGCGCCACCAATGGAATACACATTACGGGTCCCGGGCACGCGTTTCAGCTCCGCCTCCAGCGTGTGCGCTACTTTAAGCAATTCATGCCCGCCACGGTCATCGTCCTTGCTCCACAAGGTCACTGTGATGATCGGCACATCATCGATACCCTTGGGTTTTACCATCGGTGCACCAATGCCGAGATTGGCCGGGCGCCAGTCCTGGTTGGAGTAAATAGCGTTGTATAGTTTCACCAGTGATTCGGTACGGTCCTCGCCCACCTCGAATTGCACGGTCAACACTGACATGCCGGATTTTGATACCGAGTAAACGTGTTCCACGTCCTCGATTTCCGCCAGCACTTGCTCCATCGGGATGGATACCAGGTTCTCCACTTCCACCGAGCTGGCGCCCGGGAATGGTATAAATACATTCGCAAAAGTCACGTCGATTTGAGGCTCTTCCTCGCGCGGGGTAACCATCACTGCAAACAGGCCCAGCAACAACGCGGTCAGAGCCATTAACGGTGTCAGCTGGTTATCCTGGAAGCTGCGGGCAATACGGCCCGAAATCCCAAGCCGTTCAGTCATGGCTGTAACCCATTTCACGCTTGGCTACGATTCCAGCCAGCACCGGGTCCAAAGCCACCGTTTCGCCGGCCAAGACTCCCGACAGGATTTCCACGCGGTCGCCAAAATGCTGACCGGTCCGAACCTGCCGCAGACGTACCTTGCCGTCGTTGACAACGTATAGCGCAGTAACTTCGCTGCGGTGTAGCACTGCCTCGGCCGGCACCAGCAAGCGTTCGGCTTCGCCAATGGCAAAAGCGACCTTGACGAACATGCCGGGATACAAACCAAACTGCCCTTCCGGAAGGTCGAGCCGGACCCTAAAGGTATTGGTCACCGGGTCCGCAACCGGGAACATCGTGATTTCACCAGAATCGACACGGCCTTCCGAGGTAATCACCGTGGCTACCGGGGCCTTGCGCACCTCGATGGCGGCCGACTGGGGCAGATCGACGGCCACCCGCAAGCGCTCCAGCGACAGGCCTGACATCAATCGCTGACCAGGAGTAACCGTTTCACCGAGTTCCACGTGTCTTTGCGTGACAATGCCAGCATACGGTGCGCGAACAACGGTGTACTCCAATCTTTGCTTCGCGCTTGCAACCGCGGATTCACTGGCCTTCACCCGGGCAACAGCGGAATCCCTCGCCGCCAGCGCCCGGTCGAGGTCGCGCTGCGAGCCCAGGCCACGTTCATGCAGGTCCCTTGCACGGCGGTGGTTCTCATCGGCCTCGATGCTGCGCGCCTTGGCCTCGGCAAGCTGAGCTTCCGCCTGGCGCAAGGCAGCCTGCTGTTCCTCATCGGTGAATCGGACCAGCACCGCACCTTGTTCGACATAGTCATCGACATCGTAATTCAGCTCGGCGATACGGCCACCTGTCTGAGCCGAAACTGTCGCCTGGTGAACGGCTTCCACGGTACCGTCAAAAACCCGCTCGATCGCGGCCGGCTCATAGGCGGCAGTGGCTGTCAGCAGCGAACCAACATCCTGGGCATTTGCCAAAGCGGGTAAAATGAAAGCTGCTGAGAGAACTACGGATACGGAGAAAAATTGCGGACTCGAACGTCGGATCGATGTCATTTTACATGTTCCTTATACGGTTGATGACCGGGAAACCCAACCGGTATAAAACCAATATGTAGATGGACAAACAGTATATCAAGAAAGCTACTTTTTACTGCCATACGCCAGGTCACCGGCGTCCCCCAAACCGGGCACGATGTATGCCCTGGATGTTAGTTCCGTATCGATGGCGCCGGTCCAGATTGTCGTACCGTTGGGCAGGTGATCACAAGCAAAATCAATGCCCTGCTGCGATGCGATAACGGTCGCCACGTGCAGACAACCCGGCGCGCCCCTTTCGAGCAGCGCCTTGTACGCCAACACCATGGATGAACCGGTCGCCAGCATCGGGTCGCACAGTATGACCGTCTTGCCTTCCAGTTCCGGGCTCGACAGGTATTCGATCTCGACATCGAATTCGTCATTGTCGTCGTGGTGCACCCGGTAGGCGGAGATGAAGGTGTTCTCGGCCTGGTCGAAATAATTGAGAAAACCCCGGTGCAAAGGCAAACCAGCTCGCAGGATGGTGGCCAGTACGGGCTGCTCGGCCAATACCCTGCATTCGCATTCACCCAACGGCGTTTTGACTGTCCTGGTTTCAAATGCCATGACCTTGCTGATCTCGAAGGCCATCACTTCACCGACGCGTTCCAGGTTTCGCCGAAAGCGCAGACTGTCGCGTTGGATGTCGGCATCCCTGATTTCAGCCATGAACTGGCTGAATACGGAGTCATGATGGTCGAGGTTGTTGATTGTAATTCTCATGAGTGGGCCACCCGGTGCAGGTTGTGACAGACCCGTGATTCTAGCACGCCGAGAACCCTCCCCTTGCCGCGACTTTCCGCTAAACTACCGGGCATCACCATGCACGGGGACAATCAGTGGATATCTATTTTGGAACCATCGTCAGGGGCGCCCGGGTTGCCGACGGCGGCAGCCTCTTCCACCTGGACTGGGAGCGCAAATCGATCATCCGCGAAGTCCCTGTCGTGCCGAGCGATCCAGCCCTGGACCACGACCCCAACGCACGCGGCAACGTTCGCGGTTGCCGGGGCATCCGCGTGGCCGGTGACGACGTCATCGCTGCCGATTACCACACCCTGCATTTTTTTGACCGCGATCTGAATCCAAAGCGCAGGCTGTCACACGGCCTGATGGCTGGCCTGCATGAGATCGATATCGCCGGGGACTCGGTGTGGGTTACGTCCACCACGCTGGACGCGGTGCTGAAATACCGGCTGTCTGACGGAACCAGGGAAGCTGAATTCTGGCCGCGAGAAGTACCCGAGTTCCAGCAAGCGCTGGACGTGCAACCGCTGGCCATCGACAAGGACGCCGACAACCGGGACACGTTCCTCGACAGCGCCTCGTTCCGCGGCCCGTCGCATTTACACCTGAACGCGGTTTGCGAGTTCCGCGGTGAGGTCTACGCCCTGTTCCACTCCAAGTGCGTGGTGGCCAACCTGAGCCGCAATACCATCGTTATTTCAGACCCGAACCTGAAACACGCGCATAACCTGATTATTCATGAGCCCGGTGTCGTTTATATCAATGACACGCACCGTACCGTGGTGCGCGAGTACGAGCTCGCCAGCGGGGAACAAACCCGTGCCATCGACATCAAAAAAATGCCCGGTATCAAGGCGTTGGTATACAGAAGCGCGGTGCGGGCCTTGCGTGAAATGGGAATTTCATTTTTCAGCACCCGGCGCAAGGCGACCGCACGGCCGTTGTACCTGCGTGGCCTGGCCTTGCACGGAGACTATATTTTTGCAGGCTTTTCGCCGGCCACGATCGCTTGCATCGACAAGCGTACGGGGGAACTGGTGGATTATTACTTCCACAGCAACGACGCGAGGATTTGCATCCACGGCCTGACGGCCATATAGCTGACAGACAAAGGAATGATATTGGGATATAGTTTGCGTATGCGATTGAAGATCGGAATGCTGTATGTGCTGCTGGCCCTGGCGCTGGCCGCCACAAGTGTGACGGCCAGCGGCCACGCGTCCAGTCACAAGGTAGTCGGTTCCGAAATATGCCCGCTGTGCATACACGCGGCGAACAGTTCCGTGACAGTGCCTGATTCCATGGTGCTACCCGTTACCCTCCCGCCGTTCCAACCGGATCTGCCGTATGCTTCACCTCACGTTCTGTCCATCACCTTATGCATCAAATCCAGCAGGGCGCCTCCTGCCGTCAACTGAGTCCACTTGAGAAAATGTTCGCCGATTGAGAGGCGGATGGTTTTGTTAACTTTTGCGGAGACACTTGATGCGCACAATATTGTTATGCTTTTTATCGCTTTACCTGCTGGCAGGGGCTATCCCGGCGCTGGCTGAACCCGAATCCGAAATAGACCTTTTGCGGGCGGAACTGAAACAAATGCGGGCCGATTACGAGGCTCGGATTGCCGACCTCGAGCGTCGCCTGGACACAGCGGAACAGACAGCCGCTGTCCCTCAAACCACGACTGTACAGGCACCTGGAACAGCCACAGCTACGGCTGATGCATACCAACCCGCACCGTCCATTGGCCAGCCAGCCATGACCGGTGGAGGGGCCTTCAACCCGGACATCGGTGTCATTCTACAGGGCATGGCCTGGAGCTACGACCACGACCCCGAAGAATACCAAATCCCTGGTTTCCCATTGAGCGGGCATGCGGAGCTCGCACCCGAGGGCCTGTCCCTGGGCGAAGCCGAGATCAATATCTCGGCAAATGTGGATGACAAGTTCACTGCCTGGTTGACAGTGCCTATACACGTTCACGAAGGAGATACCGAGGTTGAGATCGAGGAAGCCTGGATCGAAACACTGGCCTTGCCCGCCGGCCTGTCGCTGCGCATGGGCAGGTTCATGTCCAACATCGGATACCTGAATTCCAAGCACCCGCACAGCTGGGATTTCGCCGACCAGGCCCTGCCGTACCAGGCCTTCCTGGGCACGCACTACCTGGATGACGGGCTGCAGTTACGCTGGCTGGCGCCGACTGATACGTATCTCGAACTCGGTGGGGAACTCCTGCGTGGTGATCACTACCTGGGCGGCGGTGAAGGTGATTCCGGTGTCGGGGCATATTCCCTGACCGCGCGTACCGGCGGAGACGTGGGTTTTGACCACAGCTGGCAGGCCGGTCTGTCCTACCTGCACGTTGACGCCGAGAACCGTCCGCTGGGCGGCCATGCTCACGCAGACGAGCACGAAGAAGACCACGACGGCGATGAGGATCACGAAGGTGATGAAGGTCACGAGGACGGGCCCCTGATGTTCGGTGGAGACACCGGCCTGTGGATCGCCGACTTTGTCTGGAAATGGGCGCCGAACGGCAACTGGAAGCAACGCAACTTCGTTTTCCAGGCCGAGTACCTGTTGCGCAACGAGGACGGGTTCTACACGATGCCCGATGCGGACGTATTGCCCTGGGATGTCAATCAATCGGGTTGGTACGTGCAGGCGGTTTACCAGCCGTTTCCGCGCTGGCGTTTTGGCATGCGTTACGACCGCCTGTCCAGCGACAATCCCGGTGCGGCTTTCGCTGATTCAATCCTGATGCCGGGGTCAGATGATCCGCAGCGATACAGTTTCATGACCGACTGGTCGAATAGCGAATTCAGCCGCCTCAGGTTGCAGTACACACTTGATAAGACCAGCCACGAGGATGACAATCAGTGGGGTCTGCAATATATCTTCAGTATCGGTGCGCACGGCGCACATTCTTTCTGAGCGGGAGCGGTTGATAATGAAAACCACGTTTTTTTGCATTCTGTTCATGGTCCTGCCGCTAACGGCACAGGCTTCCCTCGAAGTGCTGGCATGTGAGCCCGAATGGGCTGCACTGGCCGAGGAAATCGGCGGCGACATGGTCAAGACCAGCAGCGCCACCAACCCGCTACAGGACCCCCACTATATCCAGGCCAGGCCCAGTCTCATAGCGAAGGTACGGCGCGCGGACCTGATCATTTGCAGTGGCGCGCAACTGGAGATTGGATGGTTGCCCATGCTGCTGCAGAGGGGTAATAATCCGTCGGTCACCCCGCCCGCACCAGGCTTCCTCGAAGCCAGCAGTTTTGTCAGCAGGCTCGATGTGACAGGCCTTACCGATCGGTCCCAGGGCGACATGCATCCACAGGGCAACCCGCACGTCCAGACCAACCCACACAATATCCGACTGGTCGCTAATGCCGTGGCTGAGCGCCTGGCGCAAGTGGACGCCGAGAATGCGGAGTTTTACCGGCAACGGCTGGCCGATTTTACGCAGCGCTGGACCGAAGCGATCAGCGGGTGGGAAGAACGCGCGGCGCCGCTGCGTGGCAAACGGGTCATCGCCCACCACAAGTCCTGGGTTTATCTCGAAGACTGGCTGGGCCTCGAAGAAGTCGCCACCCTGGAGCCGGTACCGGGCGTACCGCCGACCGCCACCCACCTGTCCACCTTGCTCCGGCGTTTCGAGGGTGACGAACACGCGGATTTCATCATCCGGGCCCCGTTCCAGAATGACAAGTCCTCGAACTGGCTGTCTGAACGCACCGGCATACCGGCGGTCATGCTGCCCCTGACCGTGGGTGGCAGCGATCAGGCCACGGACCTGTTCCGTTTTTTCGACGACATCATCGACCGCCTGCTGTCGGCGCAAGGGTAGACGCACATGAACATGGACATGCTGAACTGGTCGATACTCGGGCCCGCCATCGTGGCCGGCCTGCTGGTGCTCTCGACCCACGTGCCACTAGGCCAGGAAGTGCTCAAACGTGGCATTATTTTCATCGATCTGGCGATCGCGCAAATCGCCGGGCTCGGTGTGCTGGCCGCCGGTGTCATGGGCTGGGAAGACCACGCCTGGGCAGTGCAACTGTCGGCCATCGGCGCCGCACTGGTCGCCTCTGCCAGCCTGGACTGGACCGAAAAACGGTGGCCAAGCATCCAGGAACCGACCATCGGTATCCTGTTCGTGCTCGCCGCAACCGGCAGCATTATATTGCTGGCTGAAAATCCGCACGGCGCCCAGCACCTGAAAGACCTGCTGGTAGGCCAGATCCTGTGGTCGACATGGAAGTCGTTGATCCCCACTGCCATCCTGTACCTGGTATTGCTGACGGTTTGGTTCAAATGGCACCACCAGTTCGGACACCGCGGCTTCTACATCATTTTCGCCTTTGCAGTCACGGCTTCTGTTCAGTTGGTGGGCGTGTACCTGGTGTTCGCCAGCCTGATCATCCCGGCACTCGCTGTACGCCGCCTGACCGGCGCCAGGCGCCTGTGGGCCGGCTACCTGCTGGGTAGCACTGCGTATCTGACCGGCATCATGCTGTCAGCCTGGTTCGATTTACCCACCGGCGCAGTCACGGTTTGGACCATGGCCATACTGGCGGTAGCCGTGAGCAGCCTGTTGGGTTACCTGCTGAATAAAGGCCAGCGTCCAGAGCAACACGCAGACACGAAACCCACCGCCTGATAAGCGAGGTTTCCGGCGCCACACGCCGCTCCACCGGTGCGCTTGGTCGCGCCTCAGTTACACAGGTTTGTCACATCCGCCTTATAAACTGCTATGTTTACCAAAATGAAACACCCACCGTAAGGGCTTTTTAATGGAAGAAAATTCTCTGGCGCTCGTTTATTACACCCTCTATGGCCTGGCCTTCGGCGCATCGATGCTGGCGTTCTTGATGACCAGCATGCAGAAGCTCAGGTTGCTGATCGTGTTATCGTCCACGGCTTACGCGGTGTATTACTTCTACTACCCGGCCGAGCCCCTGTGGCTCGACGTCGGCGCTGAACTGGCGCTGGTGCTGATCAACGGCCTCATGATGTTCTACCTGGTCTGGAGCAATTCGCGGATTCGTTTCAATCAACACGAGCAGTTCCTGTATGAGCATGAGTTTGCGGACCTGACAAAGGTGGAGTTCAGCCAGTTGCTGAAAATATCTGAATGGCACCTGGAAGCAAAAGGTTTCGTCTATGCGGTCAAAGGGCAACCATTGACCGATATCTATTACCTGGTCAGTGGACACACGGAGGCCGAGTTACCCGACGGGAGCACGGTCAAAGTACCAGGCGGTAGCGTGATCGGTGAGGTCAGCTACCGCCTGGGGTGCCCGGCATCGGCCACGGTCACCGGCACCGAGGCGTGCATGTGCCTGCGCTGGGACCAGGATGAACTGCAAGCGCTATGTAACAAAACGCCAAATATCAAGCGCGCTGTGGACCACGTCCTGTCCTCGCACATGGCACGCAAGCTCTCTGAAACAACCGGTGAAATCGGCAAGCTGAAAGAACCATTGACCGAGCCCGGATGAAGCGCAAACCCGGGCTGAAGTATACGTGGTTTGTGCAAACTGGAAATTTCCCTATATTATTAAAGGGAAATATGACCAATGCACATCGTAATGCGGAGGGTAATGCATGACGCTTTTTTTCCAGTTCCTGGTAGGGCACGCCCTGGGCGATTACGTTTTCCAACGGGACATCATGGCCAAGTCCAAAAGCCGGCACGCGGCCATCTACAAAACTGCAGGCCCGAGTTTCCCCGCCTGGTATTACTGGCTGGCCTCGCACGCCCTGGTGCACGGCGGCGCTGTATTCATAGTCAGCGGCAGCATGCTGCTTGGTGTGGTTGAAACCGTTCTCCACTTCCTGATTGACTTCTGCAAGTGCGAGCACTGGTTCAACCTGCACGTCGACCAGGTCCTGCATATCCTGTGCAAACTCGCATATGTCTACATCATCTACCAGGGATGGGTCTGAAAATTAGCCCGCAACAATCGCGTAAGGACAGCGCAAGACTGGACTTGCTTCGCCAGGAACTGTATGCCCCCCTGCTGTCCATCGAAGGGTACACGGAACTGTTAAAAGAGCAGATCGCCGACGAGGACTGCCTTTCTGACCTGGCCAAAATCAAATCCGCGGCGGGCGAGACCCGCAGACTGTTCGAAGCCATGCTGGAAGCAGAAACGCAACAACTTGACAGGGACCAGCGTGACAGCCAACGCTCCAGCTTCAAACACGACCTGCGCAATTCGGTGGGTGCGATCTCGGGCTATTCAGAAATCATACTGGAGGAGCTCGAGGACGCTGATGAACTTGGTGATGAGACACGCACATACCTCGAACAACAGCTCGCTGATTCGTCCAGCCTTTTACAAATACTCGACACCTTGTTCGTCGCGGAACGGGAATTTGGCGACGAGACGGAGAAATCGTTAAACGTTGACATCAACTCCGTGTTTGAAAGCTTTGCCCGCTCGGACAGGGAGTCAGCCAAGCGTATCCACGGCAATATCCTGGTGGTGGACGATAACGAGAGTAATCGCAAGCTGCTGGCGCATCAGTTGAACCGCCAGGGCCACGAGGTCAATACCGCAGCATCGGGCCGTGCGGCACTGGATATGGTCCGCGCCAACGTACCTGACCTGATGTTGCTGGACCTCTTCATGCCCGACATGAACGGGTTTGACGTATTGCAGGAGATGCACGCTGACGAAGACCTGCGGGCCGTGCCAGTCATCATCATCACCGGTCTCAACGACAAGAACGCGGCGGTCAAATGTATCGAGGCTGGCGCCTTCGACCTGCTGATCAAGCCAGTCAACCCGGCCCTGCTTGACGCCCGCGTAGTGGCCTGCCTGGAACGCAAGGCCTGGCACGACAAGGAACGCGAATACCAGCAGGAACTGGAAAAGAGCTACACCTTCATCCGCAAGGTATTTGGCCGCTACCTGTCGGACGAGGTCGTGCAGCAAATCCTGGAATCCGACGACGGCATGCAGATGGGCGGCGGCAAGCAGACCGTCACCATCATGATGACGGACATCCGCGGATTCAGCATGCTCAGCCAGGCACTGGATCCGCAGGATTGCGTGCGTATGCTGAATAATTATTTCGGTGTCATGACACCACTGATCCAGAAACATGACGGCGTCATTGACGAGTTCCTTGGCGACGCCATACTGGCCATTTTCGGTGCGCCCGTATTTTCCGAGACCCATGCCCAGCAGGCAGTGGCTTGCGCCATCGAGATGCAAAAAGCCATGGACGAGGTCAACGAGACCAATCGGAAATGGGGCCTGCCCGGCATCGAAATGGGTATCGCGGTCAATACCGGCGAGGTCGTGGTCGGCAATATCGGCTCCGAAACACGCTCCAAGTATGGCGTGGTTGGCCACCACGTCAACCTCACCGCACGCATCGAGTCCTTCACCGTGGGCGGGCAGGTCATGATTTCAGAATTCACGCTGGCCCAGCTTGATTCCAAGGTTGAAATCGCCCAGTCCATGAAAGTCGAGGCCAAGGGCATCAAGGACCCGGTCAGGATCCATGAGATTACCGGTATTGGCGCACCCTACGAGCTCTACCTGCCCCGGGCAGAACAGGCCGTGCGAACCCTGCGCGAGGAAATCCCGGTGTCTTACAAGCGCTTGTCGGGCAAGGCTATCGCGGATAAGAGCGCCAGTGGATACCTGGTGGCCGCCGCGGACGGTGTTGCGCAGCTGGCCACCGACGAGGAACTGGAAGTACTGACCAATCTGCGCATGCATGTCCCCGGTTACCCTGGCGCTGAGGACGACCAGATTTTCAGCAAAGTTACCGCCCTTGCAAGTACGCAAAACGGTCAGAACCATTACATTATCAAGCTGACGTCCGCCACCGTGGAGGCACGCAAGTACATCGACTCGATGATCGAACAAACCTGAACACACAAATCACCCCGAAATGAACAGAGGCAACAATGACCAGAATACTCATCGTTGAAGACAACGAAATGAACCGCGACATGCTCAGCCGCAGACTGAAACGCAAAGGCTATGACATCGAAGTCGCAGTCGACGGGCAACAGGGCGTGGACATGGCCACCGAATTGATGCCCGATATCGTTTTAATGGATATGAGCCTGCCGATCATGGACGGCTGGAAGGCCACCAAGACGCTGCGTAACAACCCGGCAACCGCGGCGTTGAAGATCATCGCGCTAACCGCCCACGCCATGGAGGGTGATCGCCAGAAGGCGATGAAGGCAGGCTGCGACGACTACGACACCAAGCCGATCGACCTGAAACGCCTGTTGGGCAAAATCGAAGCCTTGCTCTGAGAACAACGACCCAAGGGAACAAACTATGAATCTCAGTAAACGGATCTCGCTGACCTCGTCGCTCATCCTGGTTTTTTATTTTTTCACCGTGGTGGTGTTTCTCTGGTCCACCAAGGTCAGCCGTGAACTCGTTGACCACCTGCAATCGGTGATCCGTTCCCAGTACCTGGTCAATGACGTCTCCCAGCAATTGAAGGACCTCAATACCCGCCTGAAGGTGCTCGAAGCCGTTGCCTCGGCCCAGGCCAAGCGTGAACTGGATGAAGGCGAACAAAAAGACCTGCTCGCCAGTGTTGAGCGTATTGGCAAATCTGTGATCAAGCTGCGCGTCACGGCCGGCGATGATCTGACCAAAAGAATAACCGGAATCGATATGGCTTCTAGCATCATCAGCCAGTGGAGAGACATGATTGCCCGCGCTGAAGAAAGCGACTCACCGGTGCAACTTTATTCCCTGGTGGCTTTCGGTTCAGATTTTGCCGAGGCTGAAAAGAAACTGGCCAATGATGGTGTGGCGTTGCGTTCGCTCGCATTTGAATTGAACCGGGATATCGATGAGGCCGAAGCGCTGATCAACCGCGTCTCAATGCTTGTCTTTTTGATATCCGCGCTGATCGCGCTGACCCTGATCTATTTCCTGATCCGTTACACGACCAGATCGCTGGCGCAACTGCGTCGCGGTACGCGGGAATGGAGCAAGGGCAACCTCGCCCACCGCGTGTGGGTCAAGGGCAAGGGTGATCTCGCGGAACTGGGACAATCCTTCAATGCCATGGCGGAGAAACTGGACGCGACCATGGAACAGGCGCACAGGGAACGCCAGAAGGCACATGAAGCCAACCAGGCCAAGAGTGGGTTCCTGGCAAACATGAGCCACGAGTTACGCACGCCGATGAATGCGATCATCGGTTATAGCGAGATGATCCTCGAAGATATCGAGGATGGCGAAGAACTGGAACCCAAAGAGATCCAGGCCGACCTGGAGAAAATCCACAGCGCCGGTAAACACCTGCTGGGCCTGATCAACGAGGTGCTGGATCTGGCCAAGGTCGAATCCGGAAAGATGGTCGTATATAACGAGGTGACAGACCTCGAACAAATGGTCAAGGACGTCACCTCCACGGTCCAACCAATGGTCAGCAAGTACGAGAACTCGCTGGACACCGTGCTGGAACTGGATGACCGCGAAATTCGCACCGATGTGACCAAGTTCAGGCAGATCCTGATGAACCTGCTGAGCAATGCCGCCAAGTTTACCCGTGGCGGCAAGATCAGTGTTACCGCCCGGCGTTTCATGGAAAACGGTGTCGACACCGTCAGCATAGCGATCGCGGACACCGGAATCGGTATGACCGAAGAGCAACTGGCCAAGGTCTTCGACGAGTTTACCCAGGCAGATGATTCCACCACCCGGGAATTTGGCGGTACCGGCCTCGGCCTGGCGATCTGCAAGAAGTTTGCCGAACTGATGGGCGGGCGCATCGATGTCGAGAGCACACCCGGTGAAGGCACCTGCTTCACCTTCGTAGTGCCCGCGATCGCCGCGGACGCAGAGCCTGAAGAAGAAGCGGCCGTAGGAGGCAGCGAAGATGAAGCTGCGCAGATCGATGGCCTGGCCACGGTGCTCGTAATTGATGACGATGAAACATCCAGGCAGCTATCCAGGCGTATCCTGTCCAAGCGCGGCTACTCGGTCATCACCGCCGATGGCGGGGCTGCGGGAATCGAGGTGGCGCGCGAGCGACAGCCGGACATCATCGTTCTTGATGTGCTGATGCCGGGCATGGATGGCTGGCAGGTGCTGGAATCATTACGGGAAACACCCGAAACCACTGACATCCCCATCATTATGCAATCCATGCTCAGCGAGCGTGAGCTAGGCCTGTCGTTGGGTGCCGATGATTACCTGACCAAGCCGGTCGACAAGTCCAACCTGCCGAACGCGGTGCACAAGCTGTTGCCGCGGATCAGGCTGGAGGAAGGCGTGCTGATTATCGAAGACGATTCCAAACTTGCTGGCTTGCTTGCCGAAGCACATGGTGAGGAACCGTTTGAATTGAAGCAGACAGCCGACCTGGAAGAAGCCGAAGAATGGATGTCGCAGCATCATTTTGGCATCATCCTGATCGGAAAACATGCAGAAATGGACGCGGTCTCCGCCTTCATGGGCCAAGTCAGGCGCTCGCAGGAGCACGGTGATGTGCCCATGGTGTTGCTGAATTCGATCGATCTCGAGTCCATGGATGCCGACCAGCTACTGAGCTTTATCCAGGTCCACCAGGATAGCTGACATCCACCCGGTAACTCGTATCCCGACGAATGACGGCTCGGTGTAAGGAACACCCCGGCACAACCGTAAAGAGGATTTTCTGTTAGAAATACCCGTGCTTACGTAACTGGTTACCCTTCGCTTAGTCCCCCAACGTCAGGCTCTTCAACTTCTCCAGGGCTTCGTTCAGTGCTTTTTGTTCTTTCAGCAACTGATCGCGCTCTGCTTTCAGAGCGTCACGCTCCTTTTTCAATCTCCCCAGTTCGGCGCTGGAGTTACCGGTCTTGGACTGTAGCTCGATATATTTCGATTCGGTGCCAATGACGTCGGTCACTGCACCCATCAGCAAGTCGGTTTCGGCAGCGAATTCTTCACCGGTAGCGGCTACGACCTGGCCGGCTGAGACGAGCGCCAGTTTTGCATTGTCCAGGCTATGCCAGTTCTCGTCATTACCAAGGTAGACCAAAGCTTTGCCCAGGTGGGCCAGGCGGCGTTCGTTGGCGCTCGCGCCGGAGCTCTTGATGACCTTGTCATATTCCTCGATAGCGCTGGAATAATCCTGGCTGTTGTACAAGTCGGTAGCGCCAGTGATGCCGTTATCCAGCCCGGGCTGTGTTACCTGTTCGACTGGCGTGGCAGCGCCCGGTGTGACCGCGCAAGCCACCAGGTTACTTAGAAACAGGGCGGCAATGATTGGCCTGGATATACTTCCAGCCAGTGAGGCGTATCTCGTGATTGTGATTCGTGGCGCAGTTCTAGTCATTTTCCATCCGTAAGTTGCAGCGGCAAAAAACAGCCCGGAGGCCCGGGCTGGCATCAATTGGCAGTCACCGCTAAATTGAAGCGGCATTAAAAAGATAAGACATAAAAACCCATTTTGCTACTGCAAATGAGAATAAATACGCTACCGGGGCCAAATTTGATTCAAGGAACTCAGTAATACCAGGCCAGTTGCGCAAACAACGAGGCCCCATACGAAAGGTACGCACCCTGCTGGTCCAGCGCAATGCCTCCGTATTCGCTGCCGTTTGGCCCGAGTGGAACATTGAGCGCACCCGTCAACAGGAAGTTTTCACGCACATCCCATGACAAAACCACCTGGATCAATGCCGACGGGTCTTCGAGGTTGGCAAACACATTCGGAGTCAGTGTCAGTAATGGCGTCAACTCCAACGTCACCGAGGCGCCCAGGTAGTGGCGGCCGAGGTTGTACAACTCACCCCTGGCCACGCGATTCAGCAGATCGGGGTTGTCAGCCAACTCAGCGGGTGAATACGCACCGTCCGCCTGGCCAAAGCCGTTGTAAAAATACTCCAGGAAGCCGCTCCAGTTATGCCCCGCCAACACACCCGAATAGCTGGCGCCCGCCACCACGGAGAATTCAGATCCTTTTTGTGCATCATTCCATACCAGGTCACCACGCCACACGGCGCCGGCCAGGTCAGTGCTGAGCCCAAGCCCCAGGACACGTTCCGAATAGTGTTCGGACAAAAGCAAGTCATATTCCAGGCCGCCACGGAAACCGTGGTACTTGACGGCAATCGAGGATGCATCCCGCTCGAGATCGCCGCTGGTCAGGTCGCGCCGCACCACCACGACGGCCTGCAGGTCATTGCCGTTATCCTGCAGGTATTGACCGTACAGCATATCGTCGCCGCTCTTGTATTCCTTGTCCACGGCGGTCGGGTCGAAGGGATTGAAAATATCCATCGGTGTGAACAACAGGCCGTTTCCCCAGGAAACTGCCTGGCGCCCAAAACGCAGCACGGTCTTGTTACCGGTATATGCCAGGCTGGCCCGGTCCAGACGCAGCAGGCTGGCGTTGCCGCCGTTGTTATTGAATACGTGGGTCAGGTCGAACCAGCGCCGCTCATCGTTGATGACACCCATGGCGGCAAACAGCGGGCTCAACGCGCTACCGGAGCCCGCCAGTGTATCTGAATGCATGGCGATAAATTGCAGGTGTGTATCGAGGCCCCAACGCCCCCGCCGGGCTGACACCTTCAAGCGTAAGTCGAGATTGTGATCCTGCAGACGATCTGCACCGTTGCCGTGCAACACGCTGTCACCGGGGATCCGCGTGTGAAGGTACTGGTACTTGGTATGACCACCAAAAGACCATAAGCTGTCATCACCGGCCCGGGCCCAGGCCGGCACGAGGGCGACGCACAAGGTGGCCAATGCAACGAGTGTTACGGGCGCGCGGCACATGTTAAGCAGTTCAGGGGTCCTGCATTTCATCCCGGGTCACTTGACCGTCGACCATGTAGATGCGGCGCTCGGCCCAATTCATCACGCGCTGGTCATGGGTGGCGATCATGAATGTCACCTGATGCACCTGGTTCAGTTCACGGAAATGCGTCATCAATTTCTCCATGCTCTTCGAGTCGAGGTTGGCCGTCGGCTCGTCAGCCAGGACCAGCTTTGGTTGGCTGACAATGGCGCGGGCCACCGCGACCCGCTGCTGCTGGCCGCCCGACAACTGCGCCGGGCGCCGGTCTTCCATGCCCTCCAGCCCGACTTCCTGCAGGATCTTCATGGAGCGCTGTCTGCGCTTAGTCGCAGATACGCCTTGCACCTGCATGACAAACTCGACATTTTCACGGGCGGACAGCACCGGGATCAGGTTGTAGGCCTGGAATACGAAGCCGATGCTGTGCAGCCTGAGGTCGGCCAGCGCGGCTTTGCCCAGCAAATCAACCCGCTCACCATTGATGGAAATTTGACCGCTGTCCAGCCTGTCGAGGCCGCCAATCGCGTTGAGCAACGTGGTTTTTCCCGAACCGGACGGCCCGGACAGGCAGATGAACGAACCCGCGGCGATTTCCAGGTTGACGTGGTCCAGCCCCTTGATGACCGAATCACCCTGCTGGTAATACTTGCACAGGTCGGTACAGATAATTGCTGACATGCCGTACTTACTCCTCTAGATTCTGCCCAGGGCTTCGACCGGCTGGTACTGCGCCGCCCGCCAGGCCGGTAGCAGGCTGGTGACGATACCCAGTACGATCACCACCGAGTTGGCCATCACCAGGTCGGCTGGCGACAAAACAGGGAACAATACGCTGGACGCGCCCATCATCTCCATGCCCTTGGCCACTACCGAGACATCGATCCCGTCTTTCAACGGTACGATGGTACCCACCGCCAGCACGTTACCTGCCAACAGGCCCAGCGCCAGCAGCATCAGGGATTCCATCAATATCTGGTAGACGATGACGGCCGGGCGCATACCCAGCGCGCGCATCAGGCCGATTTCGCGGATACGCTCAAAAACCGCCATCATCAGCGTGTTGACCAACCCAAACGACAGGGCCAGGAACACCACGACCATCCACACCAGCACAAAACCGTCCATCACCTTCAACATGCTGCCCAGGTAGGGATCCAGTTCCGGCCACGGCAGCACCTCAAAGTCATCCGGCACGGCTGCGCGGATATGCTCCGTCAACGGACCGGGCTCACGGTAATCATGCCCGAGCACCGCGACTTCCGAAATATCGCTACCCACGCCGAGCATGGCCTGCACCACGTCCCTGCCCGCGTAAACGACACTTTCCTCGGTGTTTTCCAACTCGGCATGGAATATGCCGGTCACCCTGAAACCACGGTCTGCAATGTTATTGTCCGGGTCCTGGCTCATGACGGCCACGCGTTTGCCCAGGCGGGTCTCCAGGCGTTGCGCAAGTTTCTCGCCGATGACGATACCACTGTCTTCACTGCTATCGAGAAAACGACCCTCGACGATGTCATCCGGGTCAAAACCCAGTGCGATTTCGTCACCGGGCTCGACACCCAGCAGCAAAACACCGCGATTCTCGTATTCGCTGGAAATCATCGCCGGCACCTTGATGCGGGTCGCCCAGGCACTGACCAGCTCTGACTCCAGGGCTTCCAGCAGACGCTGGCCAGGCGCCGGCATACTGTGGGTAATTGACGGATCATCGCGATACGAGGCCGCGTGTACCTGTACGTGTCCCGGCAGGGCCGCAACCCCCTGGCTAACCATGTCATCCACCATGCCACGCATCAGCGCGGTCATAAAAATCATCGCCCACACACCCAGCGCGATGGCCAGCAACATGATCAACGTGCGGCGGTAATTGCGCCACAGATTACGCCAGGCCAGTCTGGTCATCCCGCTCAACGGCATCTTCATCACACCGCCCCCATGGCTTCGACCGGTTTCAGACCGTACAGCTTTAACGCCGGGTAAATTGCCGCCAGCAGGCAGAATACGAATACCACCGAGGGTCCCAGCAGAATTGCAAACAAGTCCATGGACGGATAAACCACAGACGGCAAGTTGAACTTCGCACCCAAATCCTCCATGCCGGGATAGGCAAAACCGGCGGTCGAGAAATAACCGGTTATTGCCGCACCCAGCAGCACACCAATCAACAGGCCCAAAGCGGCCATCAGGAACGTCTCAAACAGGACCAGCAGGGCCAGTCGCCGGGGCTTGATACCCAGCGCCATGATCACGCCGAATTCGCGCGTGCGTTCCAGAACCGACATCAACTGCGTATTCAACACGCTGAAAGCGACCAGGATGATCAGCACCCCGTACATGAACCAGCCGCTGGACATGTCAGCCTGTATGGCCTGCTTCAGCCCAGGCATCAGGGCGTTCCAATCGAGCACGACCAGTCCCTGGTGTTCATTCAGCATGGTGCTTAGCACTTCCAGGGCCGCAGGCACATCATCCAATGCGCCTGCGGACAGGGCGATTTCGTGACCGGCACCGGCCATCGTAAATGCGTCCTGGAAATAGGCCAGCGGCACTTCCGCCAGGCTGCGGTCAAGGTCTGCTGAGCCCGAGTTGAAAATTCCGGCCACCGTGACCACGCCGGCGGCGAACGAACCGTCCCTGCCACTACCCAGGAAAGTCAGCTCATCACCGGTGGCGACTTTCAGGTTGCGGGCCATGACGCTGCCGATAACGATCTCCGCAGCGGTGGGGTCATCCAGGTAACGGCCTTCGGTCACCAGGCCGGGGATCGTTGACAGCCCGGGCTCGTGGGCCGGTTCGACACCCACGATCCGCGTTGCGAACGAACGGTCTTTGCTGGATAGCAGCACGAATGCGTTGGCCCGTGCGGCCGCGCTCAGCGAAGGCAGTTCACGCCGGATCGAAGCGGCCAGGTCTGCCACATCCGGTATGGAAAGCCGCATTTTCTGTTCGTCGTGGTAGCCAGCCCGCTGCACCTGGGCCTGCCCGATGAACAAGCGCAGCGAGTTGTTGATCATCATCTCGTAGGAACCAAATTGCAGGGCGATCATGAAGACCAGCAACACGTTGGAAAAAATCATTGCCAGGGCGGTCAACCAGGTACGGCGTTTCTGGCGCCAGATATTTCGCCAGGCCAGACGCAGGCTCAGGCCCAGGGCAGCATCGCGGCGCCGTGCGGCCATACTTCTAACCTATTGCCTCGGGTTCCGGAGGTTCGACAATGTAAACACCCCGGCCGGCAACTCGATATCGAACTCGATGGCTGAAATCGACATCTCGGTCCACTCCTCCGGGGTATCCACCTTGCCCATGCGCATCACACGCGCTACTGAACGCCCACCCATCTCGCTGATATCGGTTGTTCGCAAGACTTTGACCAGTACACCATCCTGGTCCCAGTATTGCTCTTCGAGCATGACAAAATCGTCGCGGATCTTGAGAACTTCCTTGCCCCAGACGATCGCCGCGTCCTCGTGGGGGATGGCCTCGATGGTGTACACCGTGTGACCGTCCAACTGTGTCTGCTCAATAAGCTTATGTTCATACTCCTCAACTATTTCAGTGGACTTGCTGATGTCCTTATTTGAAAAGTCGCTGCCCATCCAGCCCTGGCTCATCATCGAAGACGGGATCTTGATAATACGGTTGATCTTCGGCGAGTAGGTCCACATGTCGTTGTCGTTGAGCAAGGTACCGTTGCCGGCGTCCTTTTTTGGCTCTGTAACCCGCACCAGCGACAGCTTGTCACCCTCGCTCCAGGCATTCATCGACATGGATCGCTGCCAATCGGGCCGGTGGATGGTCATGGTCATTTCCGAGTAAGACGTGGTGCCGCGCCAATGCTCCATCGCAGCACGCACCAGGTCACACGCACCCATTTCAACCTGTGCAAATACGCTTCCGGGATACAGGCAAATCAGCAGGCAAACCAAGGCCGGCAAAGTCGATGCCATACGCTTGTGGATTACCCTGTCAAATG
>JAPHTE010000193.1 GCA_026196445.1 Lysobacterales bacterium | reverse complement strand
CGACGATGGTGACCGCCGGTATTTTCATGGTAGCCAGGATGTCACCCCTGTTCGAACTGTCTGACGCCGCCCTGAGCTTTGTCATGTTGATCGGCGCATTTACCGCGCTGTCCATGGGGCTAATCGGTATCGTGCAGAACGACGTCAAGCGCGTCATCGCCTATTCGACGTTGTCGCAGCTCGGTTACATGACCGTTGCGCTGGGTGTATCGGCTTATTCAGCCGCCATTTTCCACCTGATGACCCACGCCTTCTTCAAGGCCCTGCTGTTCCTGGGCGCCGGTTCGGTGATCATCGCCATGCACCACGAGCAGGATATGCGTCACATGGGTGGCCTCAAAAAATACATGCCGGTCACCTGGATTACCGCCTGGGTCGGCACGCTGGCACTGATCGGCTTCCCGTTCTTCTCCGGTTTCTACTCCAAGGACGCGATCATCGAGGCGGTTGCAGAATCGCATCGCTGGGGTAGCAGTGTTGCCTACTTTGCAGTCGTTGTCGGTGTGCTGATTACCGCCATTTACAGCTTCAGGCTGTTATACCTGACCTTCCACGGTCCGGAAAAATTCGAGGTTGTCGCGGACGCCGGTGACCATCCGCCACCGGGTAAACAGGCCCACAAGCCGAAGGAATCGCCACTGGTGGTGACCATTCCGCTGATCGGTCTGGCCATCCCGTCCATTTTCATCGGCTATATGACCATTGAGCCGATACTGTTTGGCGGCTGGCTCGAAGATTCGATCTTCGTGCTCGAGGAAAATGACGTGCTGGCGGAGTTGGGCCACCATTTCCATGGCGCCACGGCGATGGCGACACACGCGGTCAGCACGCTGCCGTTCTGGCTGATGATTACCGGTTTTGCACTTTCAACGGCGATCTGGCTGTTCCGTCCCTCGATTGCGGATATGTTGCGCAAGCGCATGCCATTCGTACACCGGGTGCTGGACCACAAATATTACTTTGATGAGTTCTACCGGAAAGTATTTGTAAATGGCGCCGTTAACCTTGGCCGCAACCTGTGGAACAAGGCAGACGCCGGCCTGATTGATAATGGAATCGTGAACGGCTCGGCCCGCGTGGTCGAGTGGGTGGCGGGGCGTGTGCGCCGTTGGCAGACAGGATTCCTGTATGACTACGCCTTTGCCATGATTATCGGTCTGATCGGTATCCTGGCGGTCTGGGTAGCGATGGTGCCGTGATGATGAATGGGACAATGAACGGATTTCTCCTGAGTATTTTGATCTGGCTGCCCATACTGGGCGCGGTGATTGTAATGTTAGCGGGCGAACAGAGGCCGGCAATGGCCAAGGGCCTTGCACTGCTGATTACAGCGGTCACGCTCCTGCTGGGCATGCCGCTGTTTTTCTCCTTTGATACTTCGACCGCGGCCATGCAGTTCGTTGAATTGAGGCCCTGGATCGAGACCTTCGACGTACGCTACTACCTGGGTGTTGACGGCTTTTCCGCGCCGCTGATCCTGCTGACTTTGCTGTTCAGCGTGTTGGTGGTGATCGCGGGCTGGCGGTCCATCACGAAGAGCGTTAACCAGTACATGGCCGCGTTCCTGGTGATGGAAGGGCTGATGGTCGGTGTTTTCGCCGCACTCGATGGCCTGCTGTTTTACATCTTCTTCGAAGCCATGCTGATTCCAATGTTCCTGATCATCGGCATCTGGGGTGGACCGAACCGGGTTTACGCGACGATCAAGTTCTTCCTGTATACCTTCCTCGGCTCGGTGTTCATGTTGATCGGACTGATCTACCTGTACCTGCAGTCCGGCACCTGGGACATCCTGGCCTGGCATGACCTGCCGCTGGGGCTGGCCGCGCAGAAGTGGATTTTCCTTGGTTTCCTGGCTGCCTTTGCGGTCAAGGTGCCCATGTTCCCGGTACATACGTGGTTGCCCGACGCGCACGTCGAGGCGCCCACCGGCGGTTCGGTGGTGCTGGCGGCCATCCTGTTGAAGATTGGTGGTTACGGTTTTATCCGGTTCAGCCTGCCGATCACCCCCGATGCTTCAGCTGCGCTCGACTGGCTGGTCATCGGCCTGTCGCTGATCGCCGTGGTATATATCGGCCTGGTTGCGCTGGCGCAGCAGGACATGAAGAAGCTGATTGCCTATTCGTCCATATCGCACATGGGCTTTGTAACCCTCGGCCTGTTCATCGCATTTGCGATCTACCGTAAAACCGGTGGTGTTTCCGGCGCCGCGCTGGGCGTCGAAGGCGCGATGATGCAAATGGTTTCGCACGGATTTATCTCCGGCGCGCTGTTCCTGACGGTCGGGGTTTTATACGACCGCATGCACAGCCGCATGATCAAGGATTACGGCGGCGTCGCGAACACCATGCCGTGGTTTGCCCTGTTTGCCGTGTTCTTTTTAATGGCCAATTCGGGTCTGCCTGGCACCAGCGGCTTCGTCGGTGAGTTCATGGTCATCCTGTCGTCTTTCCAGGCCAATTTCTGGTTTGCCTTCCTGGCCGCGATGATCCTGATCCTGGGTGCGGCGTACAATCTGTGGCTCGCCAAGCGTGTCATATACGGTGCAGTGGCCAACCACAATGTCGCCAACCTGAAGGACATCAACGCTCGCGAGGCGTTGGTGCTTGGAACACTGGCCGTGGCCGTACTGTTTTTCGGCCTGTGGCCGCAACCTATCATTGACATGATGCAGGCATCTGTCGATCACCTGTTACAACACATCGTTCAATCAAAGGTCATATGACATGAACAGCACGCAATTATTACTCGCTGCTCCTGAATTCTGGGTCCTGATAATGGCCTGTGTCGTCATGATCGTTGACCTGTTCCTGCCTGAACAACGTCGTGGCATCATCCACATGCTGGCCATGTTGACGGTCATTTTTGCGGCCATCATCACCATGCGCGGTAATTATCTGGCCGAGGGCATGATGTCGGTCACGGCGTTCAAGGGCAGCTTTATCCGCGACCCGATGGGTGACGTGTTGAAGGTGTTCAGCTTTGTACTGATGGCACTGATTTACGTCTACTCGAAATTCTACTTGAGGAATTTCAAGATGTTTCGCGCCGATTTCTACTCGCTGAGCCTGTTTGCGCTGCTCGGTGTCATGTTGCTGATCTCTGCCAACAGCATGCTGATGATTTACCTTGGTCTGGAACTGATTTCCCTGTCGGTCTACGCACTGGTCGCGTTCAACCGCGATTCCGGTCGCGGCTCGGAATCAGCCATGAAGTATTTTGTGCTGGGTTCGATGGCTTCCGGCATGTTGTTGTATGGAATGTCGATGATCTACGGCGCCACCGGCAGCCTGTTGCTTGCAGACATCGCCGAAGCGATCCGCGTGCAGGGCACCGGTGACATACTGCTGACCTTCGGCCTGGTCTTCGTGGTCGTGGGTATCGCCTTCAAGTTCGGCGCCGTGCCGTTCCACATGTGGATTCCTGATGTTTACGAAGGCGCGCCACCGGCGGTAACGCTTTTCATCTCCTCGGTACCGAAGCTGGCGGCCTTTGCCATGGCTTACCGCTTCCTGGACAGCGCGCTCGGTGATATGCACGTGCACTGGCAGAGCATGCTGGCGAGCCTGGCGGCCCTGTCCATCATCCTCGGTAACCTGGCGGCCATCATGCAGAAAAACATCAAGCGCATGTTGGCGTATTCGACGATCTCGCACATGGGTTTCGTGCTGCTTGGCCTGCTGCCTGGCGCCGCCTTCGGTTATGGCGCCTCGATGTACTACGTGATCGTCTACGGCATCATGTCAGTGGCCGCTTTCGGTATGATAATCCTGCTCAGCGCCAAGGGCGTCGAGGCAGAGCACCTGGACGATTTCAAGGGCCTGAACCAGCGTCACCCCTACTACGCGGCGATCATGGGCCTGGTGCTGTTCTCGATGGCCGGTGTGCCGCCGATGGTCGGCTTCTTCGCCAAGCTGCTGGTGCTCAAGGCCGTTATCCAGGCCGGCATGATGTGGCTGGCGGTGGGCGCCGTGGTCTTCGCGGTCATCGGTGCGTTCTACTACCTGCGGGTG
>JAPHTE010000039.1 GCA_026196445.1 Lysobacterales bacterium | reverse complement strand
TTGACAACTTCCCATGCGTCGTCGGACATCTCGATGTTTTCATCCTCAGCGATCAGCACTGCCAATTCCGGGCTCCATGCGCTGAGGTCTTTGAGATAGCCTTCTTCGTCAGCCTCGTATGTCGTGCCGTTTAATTCGTATGCCATGATTTACCTCGTTACCTTTTTAAAAATTATTACAACCAGGATTGCGCAGTATCGTGCTCAACCACCAAATCTACAAAGCCACCATAGTCCACGACGTTGATACCGTCGAGCAGGGGTACATCGTCCAGGCCACGCGCACTCACATCGGGGCCAAGAACATAAAAGATCAGTTTCCCCATACAGGCCGTGACAGCCTCTGCACTGGTGGCGTTGGCCATGGCCGCATAGACACCATCTTCGAGCAGCAACACGGCGCTGCCGGCCTTGGCCAGGCGCAGGCAACTGTCCAGTGAATTGCGTTCGCCGGGGGACTTGTTTACCAGGTGCAGCATCGTAGTCATGAGCTGATCACCACGTCTTGTTGTGCCATGATCTCGCGTAAATCGTCAGCGGCGACGACTTCTACCGGGATGATCAGGTCCTCGGCGCTCAGGCCGCGTGATTGCAGGGACTCCTGCTCGACGTAGATTTTCTCAACGTCGTAGTCATCGAGTGCCCGGTAGGTATTGGAAAAATTCTTCATGCCGATGGCGGCCGTGTGCTGGTTCTTCTTCAACTGGTAGACGCCGTCGTCGAGGAAAACCACGCTCACGTCCTGGTCAAACGCGGCGGCGATCAGTACGACCTCCAGGTTCTCCAGCGCGTAAATCGTTCCGTACGGGGCCTTGCGGTTCACGTACATGAAGCGCTTTACGGTTTCGGGGCCGTCTTCTTCCCAGGGTTCCATGATTCAATCTCCAAATACGACCAGGCGATCGTTCTCAATACCGGCTTCGACCAGCTGGCCCAGGCCCGAAATACGAAAGCCATCCTGCAGGACTTCCTCCTTGATGCCACGGCGCAGGGCTGCGGCGACACAGACCACCAGGTCGATGCCGTTCTCCTGCGCCAGTTGGGACCATAACTGGACCAGGTTGCGGTCATCGCTCTGCGGTTCCGACAACTTGTTGGAGTTGAAAACACCGTCGTTGTAAAAGAACACGCGGGCGACTTCGTGTCCCTTGGCGATGGCGGCCTCCGCGAAGCGGTAGGCGCTATCCGAGGCCTGGTGGGTAAACGGACCCTCGTTGACCAGGATTCCAAATTTCATCAGCTTGTCCCTGTCCGCTGGTTAAAAATGCAAATGCGTCGAGGCGTTCAGACTCTTACGCGCCCCGCGCCAGTCGTCGATCTGGTGCTTGGTGAACGCCAGCTCGGTCATTTCGAAGAAACGCGCCCAGCCGATCCGTTCGATCCATTCACCGAGGCGCTCCCAGGCCTTCGCATCTTCCTTGTAGGCCATCAGGATACGCTTGACGATGGCTGTGACTTCCGGCCAGCGCGGTGCGTTGTTCGGCAGGTTGGCCGCCACCAGTTTGTGGAAAGTCGGCTTGGAGCGTGCGTTCGAATGTTTGCCGCCGACCCAGATAGCCAGCTTGGTCGAATCGTCACCGTTGATCTGCATCGGCGGGCAGGGGGGGTAACAGGCGCCACAGCAGATGCATTTCTTCTCGTCGACTTCCAATGACGGTTTGCCGTTGACCATGGCCGGGCGGATGGCTGCAACCGGGCAACGCGCCACCACGGCTGGCCGTTCACAGACGTTGGCGACCAGGTCGTGGTTGATTTTCGGGGGCTTGGTGTATTGCACGTTGATGGCAATATCACCCTGGCCGCCGCAATTGATCTGGCAACACGAGGTCGTCAGGCGCACGCGGTTGGGCATTTCCTCGTGGGTGAATTCGTGGTGCAGTTCATCCATCAGCGATTTGACCACACCGGACGCGTCTGTGCCGGGGATATCGCAGTGCAGCCAGCCCTGTGTATGGGAGATCATGGACACGGAATTGCCCGTTCCGCCCACCGGGAAACCGGCCTCGTTCAACGCTTCGATTAATGGCGCGGTCTTGTCTTCCGAGGTACACATGAACTCAGCGTTGCTGCGGGTCGTAAAACGGATAAAGCCATCGGCGAACCGGTCGGCGAGGTCGCAGAGTTTACGAATCGTGCCGACGTCCATCTGGCGTTGGGTACCGGCGCGTACCGTCCAGATTTCATCACCGCTATGGGCCACGTGATGCAGGACACCGGGTCGTGGACGGTCGTGCCAGGCCCAGTTGCCGTAGTTCGCCTTGAGCGTGGGGTGCATGTAGGGAAATGGATCGGGAACCCCGGTTTCATCCGGTCTGCGTGGCAGGTTTGAGCTATTCATTGATTCGTTCCTT
>JAPHTE010000002.1 GCA_026196445.1 Lysobacterales bacterium | reverse complement strand
TATGCCAACGGCGAGGGGAAAAAGGCCGACCTGGCGGAAGCCTACGCATGGGCGGTACTGGCTGCCGAGGGCGGCGATGAAAAGCTGGTGAACAAGAGGAACGAGTTGCTGCAACAAGCCAGTGATAAAACCAAGGCGCAAAAAAAGGCTGAAAAACTCAAGAAAAAGTACGGCAAACTTGCCCTGGAAAAGAAAGCCGCCAGGCGTGAAGAATTGACGGAAGGGGGCGCCTGCACCAACAGCCGGATCGGTTGTTCCTGAAACCGGTCATCATCAGTTAAGCCGGGTAGTTCAACCCGGTTTCACGGGTGTCAGTACTCAGTCCTCGGCTACCTCGATACTGGTCACGCGCTGGAAACCACGTGGCAGTTTTCGTCCGCGCTTGGCGCGTTCACCCCGGAAGTGTTCCAGTTCCTTTTTGCCGATGCGCATGTAGCGCTGGCCGGCCCAGACCAATACTTCTTCGCCTGCGGCGATAACGACCATGCCGATCATGTGTTCTTCACCCGACTTCAGGCGTTTGGGCGGAATGTTGATCAGCTTGTTGCCTTTACCCTTGCTCAATTCCGGCAAGTCTGAAAGCGGGAAGGCCAGCAGGTAACCATCGGAAGTAACACAGACGATGGTCTCCACATCATCGCTTGCGATGACAGCAGGCGTTACCGGCTGTGCGTCGCCGGGCAGGGAAATCATGGCCTTGCCCGCTTTCATCTTGCTGTGCAGATTGGCAGTTTCAGTCACGAAACCATAGCCGAACGAACTGGCCAGAACGAGTTTCTGCGTGCCTTCACCGGCAATGGCATACATAAAACGTGCACCATCCGGCAGTGTAAAGCGGCTGGTCAACGGCTCACCCAGGCTGCGGGCCGATGGCAGGCTGTGCGCGGCCAATGAATACGCCCTGCCGGTCGAATCCAGGAATACGGCCTGTTGGTTGCTGCGGCCATATGCGGCGTGCTGGTAGTCATCCCCAGCCTTGTAGTTTAACGTGGTCGCGTCGATTTCATGGCCCTTGGCGGCGCGCACCCAGCCGGATTTTGACAATACCACCGTGCACGGCTCGGAAGGCACCAGGTCCGCTTCTTTCAGGGCATGTGCGGCTTCCTGCTCGTTGAGCTGAGAGCGCCGCTCGTCGCCGTAAGTTTCGGCGTCTTCCAGCAGTTCTTTTTTGACCAGGGTCTTCATGCGTTGTTTTGAGCCCAGCGTGGTTTCGAGGTATTCGCGTTCTTCTTCCAGTTCTGACTGCTCACCGCGGATTTTCATCTCCTCGAGTTTTGCCAGGTTGCGCAGTTTCAGGTCGAGGATGGCCTCGGCCTGGGTACCGGTGATCCCGAAATGTTCCATCAGGACCGGTTTTGGCTTGTCCTCTGTACGGATGATATGGATGACCTCGTCGATATTCAGAAAAGCGACCAACAGCCCTTCGAGTATGTGCAGGCGGTCAACGACTGAATCGAGCCTGAATTCCAGGCGCCGGGTCACGGTGTCCAGGCGGAATTCCAGCCATTGTTTCAGCAAGGAACGCAGATCCAGCACCTGCGGTTTGCCATTGTTGCCGATGATATTCAGGTTGACGCGGTAGTTGCGTTCCAGGTCGGTGGTGGCGAACAGGTGGTTCATCAATTGCCCGATATCCACGCGGTTGGAACGCGGCAAAATCACCAGGCGGGTCGGGTTTTCGTGGTCCGATTCATCCCTGAGGTCTTCGACCATGGGCAGTTTCTTGGCCTGCATCTGGGCGGCGATCTGTTCCAGCACCTTGGCCGGTGAGACCTGGTGTGGCAAGGCTGTGATGACGACCTGGCCGTTGTCCTTTTCCCAGATTGCACGCATTTTCACCGAGCCGTGGCCGGTCTCGTACAAATTCAACAGGTCTTCCCTGGGCGTGATGATGTCCGCCTCGGTGGGGAAATCCGGCGCCGGGATGTGCTCACACAGATCAGCGACCGTGGCCTTGGGATCTTCCAGCAAACGAATGCAGGCAGTGACTACCTCGCGCAGGTTGTGCGGCGGAATATCAGTGGCCATACCCACCGCGATACCAGTGCTGCCGTTGAGCAGGATGTTCGGCAGGCGAGCAGGTAACAACTCGGGCTCTTTCAGCGTTCCGTCAAAATTGGGCGCCCAGTCAACTGTACCCATGCCAAGCTCGGCCAGCAGTGTCTTTGCATAGGGTGACATGCGTGACTCGGTATAACGCATGGCTGCGAACGACTTCGGATCGTCCGGCGAGCCGAAGTTGCCCTGGCCGTCGATCAGCGGGTAACGGTAGGAAAACGGCTGCGCCATCAGGACCATGGCTTCGTAACAGGCCGAGTCCCCGTGCGGGTGGAACTTACCCAGTACGTCACCCACGGTGCGGGCGGATTTCTTGTGTTTTGAACTCGCGCTCAGGCCCAGCTCGCTCATGGCGTAGATGATGCGACGTTGAACCGGTTTCAGACCATCGCCGATATGCGGCAGTGCGCGGTCCAGCACCACGTACATGGAGTAATCCAGGTAGGCCTTTTCGGCGTACTCCCGCAGTGGGATTTGTTCGTGTTCGGTAAAGCTCTGTGTAATTTCGTTCATTCGTAAACCCCTAAAAGGATTGTCTGTTCTCTTCGGGTCTTGGAGTGGGTAATTACTCCCGAGACACGCTGTGTATACATCCCTGTAAGCTCATCCACAACATCCCTGTTGTGTAAGGTCTCAGGAGCAACCACCCACCCCAAGACCTCATTAATCGTGCGACATCGCGTTGAAGCTGGGTTGGGGTGTTTCCGACCAGGACCGTGAGCGACACGACTGCAAGGATGCAGGAGGTAGAGCAATGCCGGGAGCAATTGCCGAGGGAGTCGCGACCGAGCCCCCAGGGCAGGAATTGTTCCCGACAATTCCCTGCATTTCCTCCATCCCTGGAGGTCAGATGGGATCACGGCGTGTCTCAGGTGGATATACCTGTGTCCCCGCCAGGCTATCATGTACTCGCCAGGTCACCCTTGTCTTCCAGCCATGCTTTGCGGTCGGAGGCGCGCTTTTTGCCCAGCAGCATGTCCATCATATTGCCGGTCTTCACCTCGCTGTCGATGGTCAGTTGCACCAGCCGGCGTGTGTCCGGGTCGATGGTGCTCTCCCGCAGTTGCAGCGGGTTCATTTCACCGAGGCCCTTGAAGCGGGTTTCGGTGATCTTGCCCTTCTTTTTCTCGGCGGCGATGACGTCCAGGACGGCCTGGCGTTCCTCGGCGTCCAGCGCGTAATGGGTTTCCTTGCCGATGTCGATGCGGTACAGCGGTGGCATGGCGACAAACACGTGACCGGTCTCGACCAACGCATGGAAATGTTTCAAAAAGAGTGCGCTCAACAGCGTGGCGATGTGCAGGCCGTCAGAGTCCGCGTCCGCCAGGATGATGATCTTGCCGTAACGCAATTCGGAAATCGCATCGGAGCCCGGGTCCACGCCGATGGCCACCGAGATGTCGTGTACCTCCTGGTTGGACAGCACGGCATCTGATTCGACTTCCCAGGTATTCAGGATTTTGCCACGCAACGGCAGGATAGCCTGGTATTCGCGGTTACGCGCCTGTTTTGCTGAACCGCCGGCTGAATCACCTTCTACAAGGAACAACTCGGTCAGCGACAGGTCCTGGCTGGTGCAATCCGACAGCTTGCCGGGCAAAGCTGGTCCGGATGTGACTTTCTTACGCACCACCTGGCGGCTCTTCTTCATGCGTTTTTGCGCATTGGAAATAGCCAGCGCGGCGATCGCTTCGCCGTCGGTGACGTTCTGGTTCAGCCACAGGCTGAAAGCGTCCTTGACCACGCCGGATACGAAGGTCGCGCAGGCGCGTGAGGACAGGCGCTCCTTGGTCTGGCCGCTGAACTGGGGGTCGTTCAACTTGACCGACAGGATGTAAGCGATCTTGTCCCAGATGTCGTCCGGCGCCAGCCGTACGCCGCGTGGTAGCAGGCTATGCAACTCGCAGAACTCACGCAGCGCATCGACCATGCCGGTGCGCAGGCCGTTGACGTGCGTGCCACCCGCAACGGTCGGTATCAGGTTGACATAACTTTCCTGCAACTGGCCGCCCTCGGGCAGCCAGCAAAGGGCCCAGCTGACTTCCGAGTCCGTACCCTTCATGTCGCCGATGAATGGTTTTTCGGGCAGTTGCGTGATACCCGCCAGCGCGTCTTGCAGGTAGTCTTCGAGACCCTGGTTGAACTGCCATTCCTCTTTTTCACCGCTCTCGGCCACGCACAGCGTGACGTGCAGACCGGGGCACAACACGGCCTTGGCGCGCAACAGGTGGCGCAGTTGCTTGAAGGAGAACTTCACGGTGTCGAAATACTTTGCATCCGGCCAGAACCTGACACGGGTGCCCGTGTTGCGCTGGCCGACGCTGCCAATGACTTTCAGGTCACTCACTTTCTCGCCGTTGCGCAGGCCCATGTGGTACTCGTTGCCGTCGCGCCTGATCCAGACCTCGAAATCGGTCGACAACGCGTTAACCACCGAGACGCCGACACCGTGCAGACCGCCGGCAAACCGGTAGTTCTCGGAATTGAACTTGCCGCCCGCGTGCAGCCGGGTCAGGATCAGCTCGACGCCGGGAATGCCGTGCTCGGGGTGGTCGTCCACCGGCATACCACGTCCGTTATCCGTGACCTCGACAGAGCCGTCTTCGTGCAGCGTGACATCGATGTTCTTGCAGTAACCGGCCAGCGCCTCGTCCACGCTATTGTCGATGACTTCCTGGATCAGGTGGTTCGGGTGGGTCGTGTCGGTGTACATGCCGGGGCGGCGTTGTACGGGTTCTAGACCGGTCAGGACTTCGATATCCCGGGCCTGGTACTGTTTGCTCATTTAATTCCGTTTATCGATGGATTTCCGCCCTGAAAACAGGTGCGAAACGGGTTGTTCTGATAAATTCTATCATCCTGAATTATACGCGCCAGGGCCTGTTAACACTATGCAGATACTCATCGACATTGGCCACTTTTTTGCAGGGCAAGGCGCAATGAGCGTGATGTACCCTCGGTACATGAGCGAAATTGCAACGCAGTCATGCGGAAAAGTGGCCCTGTCCCGAAGGGTTGGCCCTCCAGAGAGGCCATGCTGCGTTGCTTATCGCTTATTTGGAATCACCAAACTACACTCTGCGCGCCTTGCCTGGCCTCTCTGGAGGACCAACGCTGGGCATTTGCATAGTGTTGACAGGCCCTAATTCAATCGGATTGATGCCCGAAACTGAACCCCGCAGTCACGGTGATGGCTGCCGTACCGGCAATCTGGAGCTCAGTGAATACCCGTTTGTAACGCAAACCGAGCGTGGGAATGATCGCGGGCGCGAAACCGAGGCTATTCAACGGGATCTTATCCTCGTAGGGATCCTTGTAGCCGTGCAAAATGCCGCCGGTCAGCTTGAAATAGGCCCAGTCCGTGCCATAAATGGGCCACGAGTAACCCGCGTACAAATACTGGCTCGGCTGGCCGAAGGAGTTATCAAAAAATGCAACACCATAGATCCACCGATCGGTGGTCTCGAACTCGAGGTTGATGAGTTTCTGGTCGTTGACATGCTCCGAGTCGGGGCTCCAGTGCTTGGTATACAGCGATGTCTGGAAACGCCACTCGGAGATTTCCATGGCCGTGGCATTCCCCGTCGACAGCAACAGCAGTGCGGCCAGGATGCTTGTGATGGCGGTGCCTGTACGTGGGTTACCGTGGCCATTTGGTCCGGCTACGTGCTTCAATTCATAGTTCATTTATATTGTTCTTCGGGCGCGAGCAGCCTGCATTCTCACATAAATCGGATTTCCCTTAAAGAAGAACAATTGTCGGTCGCCACGGGAGCGGGTGGCCGGTATAATGGTGTCCCAGAACTAGGAAGCTGCCAAGTGGGCCCGGACCCGGTTCGTAGCGGTGAGAAACAAAATCAAACAGCGAGTTCTGGCATGACATCACTAATATTCGTTACCGGCGGCGTGGTCTCCTCCCTTGGCAAGGGTTTGTCAGCGGCATCCCTCGCAGCCATTCTCGAGGCACGCGGGCTGAAGGTCACGCTGGCCAAGCTGGACCCCTATATCAATGTTGACCCGGGCACCATGAGCCCGTTCCAGCACGGCGAAGTGTACGTGACCGAAGACGGCGCCGAGACGGACCTCGACCTGGGTCATTACGAGCGCTTCATCGAAACCAAGATGAGCCAGTTGAACAACTTCACAACCGGTTGCGTCTACAACAACGTCATCGCCCGCGAACGCCGCGGCGATTACCTCGGTGGCACGGTACAGGTGATCCCGCACATCACCGACGAGATCAAGCGGATGATCACCGAAGTTGCCGAGGGTTACGATGTGGCGTTGATCGAAATCGGTGGCACGGTCGGCGATATCGAGTCCCTGCCGTTCCTCGAGGCGATCCGGCAGATGGGACTCGAATATGGCCGCAAGGCCCTGTTCATGCACCTGACATTAGTGCCATACCTGAAGGCAGCCAAGGAAATCAAGACCAAGCCGACGCAGCACTCGGTCAAGGAACTGCGTTCCATCGGTATCACGGCGGACGTGATCCTGGCGCGTTGCGAGCGGGAGATTTCGGACGAAGAGCGGGCCAAGATCGCCCTGTTCACCAATGTGCCGAAAGAGGCGGTGATCCTGGCGCTGGATGCGCGCGACAGCATTTACGAGATTCCCGTGCTGTTGCAGGAACAGGGGCTGGACGACATCGTCATCAACCGCCTGGGTATCGAAGCAGCGCACGAGGCCGACCTGTCAGCCTGGGTGGAGGTCGTGGACCGGTTAAGCAACACGGTGCATGAAGTCACCGTCGCCCTGGTTGGTAAGTACGTCGATCACGCTGACGCCTACAAATCATTGACCGAGGCCATCGTGCACGGTGGCCTGCGCCAGCGTATCGCGGTAAAAATCATCAGTGTGGAATCCGAGTTGATTGAAGAGGAAGGAATCGGCTGCCTGGAAGGTGTCGACGCTGTCGTGGTACCCGGCGGTTTCGGCGAACGTGGTTTCGAGGGCAAGGTCCGGGCCATCCAGCACGTGCGCGAGAACAATATCCCTTACCTGGGAATCTGTTTCGGCATGCAGGCGGCAGTGGTCGAATACGCCCGTAACGTATGCGGTTATGAAGACGCCAACAGTACCGAGATCAATCCCGATACCAGCGCCCCGGTGATCGGCCTGATTACCGAATGGCTGGACGCGTCCGGCACGGTGGAGACACGTTCGGAAGATTCGGACCTCGGCGGCACCATGCGTCTTGGCGGTCAGCGCTGCCGCTTGCGGCCTGGCTCATTGGCGCGCAAGCTGTACGGCGAGGACATCATCACCGAGCGACACCGCCACCGCTACGAATTCAACAACCATTACCGTGACATCCTGCAGTCAAACGGCATGTTGCTGTCCGGCCACTCGATGGACGAGACCCTGGTGGAAATCGTCGAACTCCCGGACCACCCGTGGTTCCTGGGTTGCCAGTTTCACCCCGAATTTACCTCCACGCCCCGCAAGGGCCACCCGCTTTTCACCGGCTTCATCGAGGCGGCCCTGAAACGCCGGCAGGGTGAATTGCCCGCGGAAGTGGCCAGCCTGTGAAACTGTGCGGGTTCAAGGCAGGCCTGGATCAGCCATTTTTCCTGATCGCCGGCCCCTGTGCGATCGAGTCTGAGCAACTGGCGCTGGACACCGCGCAGCAGTTGAAGGAGATCACTGCCCGTCTCGATATACCGTTTATTTACAAGTCCTCGTTTGACAAGGCCAACCGCACGTCCATCCACAGTTTCCGGGGACCGGGCCAGGACGAAGGCTTGCGGATTCTGCAAGAAGTCAAGCAACAGGTCGGTGTGCCGGTGCTGACCGACGTGCACGAGTATACCGATATCGAGGCGGTCGCCGAGGTCGTCGACGTCATGCAGACCGCGGCGTTCCTGTGCCGCCAGACCGATTACATAACCCGGGTCGCGTCAGCCGGGCTGCCGGTCAATATCAAGAAGGGCCAATTCCTGTCGCCACAGGAAATGAATAACGTGGCGCAGAAGGCACAGAGCACCGGCAATGAGCAGATCATGGTCTGTGAACGTGGCTCGTCTTTCGGTTACAACAACCTGGTCTCGGATATGCGTTCACTGGTCATGATGCGCGAAACCGGCTGTCCGGTCGTATTCGACGCCACGCACTCGGTGCAACTGCCCGGCGGGCAGGGCGATTCTTCCGGCGGGCAACGCGAGTACATACCGGCGTTGGCGCGCGCCGCGGTCGCGGTTGGCATCTCCGGTTTGTTCATGGAAACGCACCCGGACCCGGCCAATGCCAAGAGCGATGGCCCCAACGCCTGGCCCCTGGAGCAAATGGAAACCCTGCTGGGCGCGCTCAAAAACCTCGACGATATCACCAAGGCCACGCTGAAAACCGAATAGTAGTTTTTATCAAGCAATCTTTCGAATAAAAGGAAACAGACAGATGACCCGTATCAAGACGGTCCACGCCCGGCAGATTATCGATTCCCGGGGTAACCCGACACTGGAAGCTGAAGTGCTGCTGGAATCCGGCGCGTTTGGCCGGGCGGCCGTGCCCTCCGGCGCCTCCACCGGCGCCCGTGAAGCCATTGAACTGCGGGACAAGGATCCGGCCCGGTTTGGCGGTAAGGGTGTTACGCAAGCCGTTTCCAACGTAAATGGTGAAATCGCAACGACCCTCAAAGGACTGGATGCCTGTACCCAGAGCGTGATCGATGAGCTGCTGATCAAGCTGGACGGCACCGGGAACAAGTCCCGGTTAGGTGCCAACGCGATGCTGGGTGTATCGCTGGCCAACGCGTACGCGATGGCCAACCACCACGGTTTGCCGTTATGGTCGTGGCTCAGCGATGGCGCGGCCACGGAACTGCCCGTACCGATGATGAATATCATCAACGGCGGCGCACACGCCGATAACAGCGTGGACGTACAAGAGTTCATGATCCTGCCAGTCGGGTTCAGCACCTTTTCCGAGGCCCTGCGTTGCGGCACCGAGGTGTTCCACGCACTGAAAAGCGTTATTTCCCAGCGTGGCTTGTCCACGGCAGTGGGTGACGAAGGCGGTTTTGCACCGGACCTGCCGTCTAACGAGGCGGCCATCGAGGCCGTTATGGAGGCCATCGAGCTGGCCAGCTATACGGTCGGCCGTGATGTCTACCTTGGGTTGGATGCGGCGGCTTCCGAGTTTTACCGGGATGGCCGATACCATTTTGAGTCGGAAAACCGTTCGTTCTCTTCCGCTGAATTTGCCGAGTACCTCGATGGATGGCTCAGGCAGTACCCGATCATCACCATGGAAGATGGCCTGGCCGAGGACGACTGGGAAGGTTGGGCAATACATTCGCAATTGTCGTCAGATAAATGCCAACTGGTGGGCGATGACCTGTTCGTTACGAATACGGAAATCTTTTCCAGGGGCATCGAGCAGGGTATTGCCAACGCGATCCTGATCAAGCTGAACCAGATCGGTACGCTGACGGAAACCTTGAACGCGATCAACATGGCGGCTGACGCCGGTTATGCAGCCGTGGTTTCACACCGTTCGGGTGAAACCGAAGACACGACCATCGCCGACCTGGCGGTGGCCAGTTCTGCCACCCAGATCAAGACGGGCTCGTTATGCCGCACTGAGCGGGTGGCGAAGTATAATCAGTTGTTAAGAATAGAAGAGGCCATGGGTGGCAGCGCGCAGTACGCCGGCGCTTCCGCTTTCAAACACCTCGGTTGACAGGTAATAGATGCGAATAGTTATCCTGATATTAGCCATCCTGTTTTTGCTGCTGCAATTCAAGTTGTGGTTTGGTGAGGGTGGCTTCAGGGAAGTGACGAGGCTCGAGACACGGGTCGAACAGCAACGGCAAAAGAATACCGACCTGCTGCAACGCAACGCCGAGTTACAGGCGGAAGTAGAGGATTTACGCGAGCGTCTTGACGCGGTAGAAGAAAGGGCGCGTAATGAATTGGGGCTGATCAAACCGGCCGAGCAATTCTACCAGGTGGTGCCGCCACCACCGGAAAACCAGTCCGACGGCCACGATGAGGTTGGAGGTTGAGATAGAGCATATGAACAGTCAACCACGTGTTCATGTTTTGGTTCCCGCAGCAGGCCGCGGTTCACGTTACGGTGGCGCCGTGTTGAAACAGTACCTGCCTATCAAGGGCAGAGCGGTGCTGGCGAGATCGATCATGGCCTTCCAGTTCCACCCGCTGATTTCCACCATCACCGTGGTGCTGGCGGAAGATGACCAGCTGTTTGAATCCGCGGTGGGCACTTTGGCCGCCGCCGTGGAAACCGTGACCGGTGGTGATACGCGCGCCCGGTCCGTGCGCAATGGCCTGCAATCAATACTCGACAAGCATCCGGATGACGAGTGGGTGCTGGTGCACGACGGAGCGCGGCCCTGCCTGTCGGCGCAAAGCCTGGACCGTTTGCTGGAGCAGGGGCTGCAGTCGCCCGACGGCGCAATTCTTGCAATGCCGGTAGGCGATACCCTGAAATGCGCAAGCGACGAACAGGAAATTACGGGCACGCTGGACAGAACCGGTTTATGGGCCGCCCAGACACCGCAATTGTTCCGTGCCAGGGCGCTTGCCGACGCCATCGACGCAGCAGAACGTGAAGGCCGCGAATTGACGGATGAAGCATCGGCAATGGAGTTTGTCGGCGCAAAACCAAAACTCGTCATGGGGTCTGTCGCCAATATCAAGATTACCCATCCGTCTGACCTGCCCATTGCCGAGGCGCTTCTCACCAGGAGAGAAGTTACATCTTCATGAAGATTCGTATCGGTCAGGGTGTCGATGCACACGCATTCTGCGAGGGTGACCATGTCATCCTTGGCGGCGTACGTATCGATCACAACCAGGCACTGGCGGCCCATTCGGATGGTGACGTGGTCCTGCACGCATTGTGTGATGCGATGCTCGGTGCATCAGCACGTGGTGATATCGGCACACATTTCCCACCATCAGACCCCTGCTGGGAAAATGCCGACAGCAGGGAATTGCTGCGGCAGGTAGACATGTTGCTGAAACACGATGGCTGGTCGGTGGTCAACGCGGATATCACGCTGGTCTGTGAAAAGCCCAGGGTCAATCCACACGTTTCCCAGATGCAGGCCAATATCGCGGCAGATTTGGGCCTGGACTCTGAAGATATTTCGATCAAGGCTACCACGACTGAGGGCATGGGCTTCTGTGGCCGTGGTGAAGGCATCGCCACGTTTGCTGTGGTGTTGATCAAGAGTTGGTAATTCCCGGGCTGGAAATCCCCGAATGGCCGTATTTCCTGGGTAAACCCGGAGCGAGCGGCGTCATCCGCTGCCGACCGGAAGATTTCGTAGTTGAAGAAATTTCCCGGGTTAAGCCCGGCGGCGAAGGCGGGCACCTGTGGCTGTGGGTAGAAAAACGTTCGGCCAACACCGACTGGGTGGCGGGACAACTGGCAAAAGTTTGCGCCTGCAGGCACCGCGATGTGGGTTACGCAGGCCTCAAGGATCGCCATGCGGTGACCCGGCAGTGGTTTTCCGTCCCTGTGGGTGAAGCGGGAGGGGAAATATTTCCCGATGCGCAGATTGAAGGTGTCAGGGTGCTGGAAAGCCGCCTGCACCAACGTAAACTCAAGCGCGGTACTCTGGACGGTAACCGCTTCGAGCTGGTCATTCGTAATTTCGATGGTGATGTCACAGATACTTCGCAGCGGCTTGAGCGCATTAGCCTCACCGGTGTGCCCAACTACTTTGGACCACAACGCTTTGGCCACGGTGGACGCAACGTGGAGAAGGCTTACAGCCTGTTGAACAGGGGCGTTCGCCTGCCACGCAACAAGAAGAGTATTTACCTGTCAGCCCTGCGCAGCTTCCTGTTCAACCAGGTATTGGCAAAAAGGGTGCTGGACGGTAGTTGGGACAGCATACTCGGTGGAGAACTGGTCATGCTGAATGGCAGCCATTCAATATTCCCCTGTGAACAGCCGGATACCGACATTGAAGATCGCTGCCGCCGCCTCGATATACACCCAACAGGGCCGATGCCGGGGGAGGGTGGAGACAGCCCGGTGGGAATGGCCGCCGCGCTGGAAAACGAAATCCTGGGCGTGTGGGCGGAATTGAACGAAGTACTGCTTGCCCAGCGTGTAAAGGCCAGCCGCAGATCTTTGCGCCTTTACCCGGCCAGGCTCGAATGGAAATTTGTGGATGATGCTTTATACATGGGCTTCGATTTGCCGCCCGGTGCTTATGCCACGACTGTTTTAAGAGAAATACTTGTCTTTAGCGAGTTAGATCGAAAAATGGAACAAAATCGGTGAGTCACTACAGGCTGAAAGGTACGTCGGGTAGCGTGATCAACCAGTCGTTTCCGTTCAAGGAGCTTATCGTGGTGGGCTCGGCTGCGGACTGTGATGTTACACTCGATGAAGCGGGCGTTGCGGAGCACCACGCCGAAATATGCCTCGCGGACGGTGGCTTGTTGTTGCGTGATCTTGGTTCTGAATCCGGCACGCTGCTCAACGGCGAACCAGTCAGCGAAGCCTCGCTGGCCTCCGGTGATGAAATACGCGTCGGTACCTGTCGCTGGATGCTGCAGGCGCCGGGTTTGCGGCCCGAGCGTATACTGACCACCGACGTGGTGAAAAAACGTGGCCGTCGCTGGCCGCGTGTATTGATCTGGACAACACTGGCGTTTGCCGCCGGTGCGGTTGCAGTAGCCAGGTGGAAGCCGGAGTGGCTGGATTTATTGCGTTCGATGCTCTGAAAAGGAATTACTGCTTTTACAGATTTGCTTCCAGCCAGACCACATGCGTTGATATGGGTCAATTGCACCAAATGACTAACGAGCTAGAATAGTTGGATGTTTAAACCGGTTACAAGGCCCTGCGCAAACTGTCAGGCATTGTATCCCCACACGTTCATGGGCAGTCGGTGTCCTTCCTGTAAACATCCCAATTGGAAGTATCAAAGCTACGTGGTGCCTCTGGCAATCATGGTCGGTACACTTGCTGGGGTATTTGCTTTAATTTTTGTCCTCAACAAGTTCTGAGCCAGGCAGTAACTTCACCTGCCCGACTTGCATATCGTTTGCCACTTCATTTCATGGCTTCCCTGACAATAGCCAGAGCGAGTATTTCTGCAGCATCATAGACCGGCAGGACATTGTTCAGGCTACTGCTGACCACAGAAAGCTCGGTACACGCTATGAGCAGGCAATCAGCACCATTTTTTGCAAGATCTGCCGCAGCGGCATCCAGGGCCTTTGACTTGCTTGAATTGGCAACGTCCGCCTTGATCGTACGAATCAGCGCCATGAGCCGATTCTGCAGCGCTGTTGCAGGATACAGGACATGGATATCGTGACGAGCAAAGTACGGTTCATAGAGCAAAATTTCCTGCAAGGCCGATGATGCTAATAGACCGACACGATCGATACTTTGGTTTTGCTGCTGAATGTGGTCTGCCGCCAACTCAAGCATGTTCAGCACAGGGATTCGAACGGCTGCATTTACGAAGTCAAGATAGTAATGCGCGGTGTTACATGGCATTGCCAAAAATTCTGCACCCTGGTGCTCCAGGTTTGCAGCCATGTCCGCGAGCACTGCCCCCGGGTCTTCTCCCGAACCCTCGAGGATAGCCTTGATCCTGGATGGAACCTGGGGATTGTTATCAACCAACATCCGGATGTGATCTTTATCGTCAGAAGCCGGAGTCAAATCGATCACCCGACGCATCAGGTCGACGGTAGCCGCGGGCCCCATGCCCCCCAGGATGCCTACTGTCTTCATAATTCGCACGATTCTATAACATCACCAATTGTGCCGGGTCACCGTATCAGTCGCGACTAACCGCCATTTGCTCGCGATAGGCAAAAAGTGCGGCCGAACCGCCTGTATGAACAAACACTACAGCAGCATCGTCATCGAAATGCCCCTTGCGCATCAGGTCAAACATTCCCGCGAGGCCCTTGCCGCTATACACCGGATCGAACAAGAGTCCCTCCAGTTCTGCAACCAGCCGCACTGCTTCGATCATCCCCTTTGTGACCAGGCCATAGCCATCACCAACGTAGTTGCAATTTGCCACAATATCACTTCGCTCAATGACAATCCCCTGATCGAGTCTCGCCGCTGTTTCACGGGCGAGTTTGAACACGCGTTCCTCCTGTATATCCTGTGGCGCGTTCACACCTATTCCCAGAACCGGAATGCCGGAACAAGCGGCCTTGAGGCCAACTACCAGACCCGCTTGTGTTCCGGCGCTGCCGGTTGCGTGCACTACCCGGCCCAATTCAATACCCAACTGCCTGGATTGTTCGATAATTTCTGCAGCGCATCCAACATAACCCAGCGCTCCCAGGGGGCAGGATGCTCCGCCCACAATGATGTAGGGTTTCTCTCCCTCGTCCTTCAGTTGCCCGGCCAACTTCTCCATTTCCGCGTTCATGTCTGCAGCCTTGGGATAATTCCAGGTGCGCGCGCCAAAAAGCCCGTCCAGGAAGACATTGCCGGAGTGCAGATAATCACTGGCAGGTTGTGGCACGCGGTGTTCAAATAGAAGTTCGCATTTCATGCCCAGCTTGGCCGCAGCGGCTGCAGTCTGGCGAGCATGGTTGGATTGCACGGCACCGTTAGTGATGACCGTGGTTGCGCCTTGCTCCATGGCTTCCGCCATAACGAACTCGAGCTTGCGAGTCTTGTTCCCGCCAGTACCCAGCCCGGTACAATCGTCACGTTTGACGTAGATATCCGGACCCCCGAAGTGTTTTGTCAGCCGTGGCAAGAACTCCAATGGGGTCGGCAAATGGGCCAGGGAAATTCGCGGAACAGCTTCAAGTAGCTGGTTAAGATCACATCCGGTATCTTGCGAGGTTTTAGCGGTA
>JAPHTE010000441.1 GCA_026196445.1 Lysobacterales bacterium | reverse complement strand
TCGTGCTCAGCACCGATGGGATGAATACCATCTGAAAAAATTCGAACGGATCGGAATACTGGTCCTGGCTCTGGAATTCCTCGAAAATATGCGCCAACAAATCCCCCCAACAGCTTGGGTTGATTTCACCGTTGAAGCTGTCGAAGTCACTGGCGAGTTCGACGTGAGCGTCACACAGGGGCGTTACCATTTCGGAGAGCACGGCAAACAGATCTTCGTCACTGCTGCCGCTGTGCAGTTGCGGCCGCCATGTATCGCGAGCGGCAATCCAATCCATCGCGCGTTGCTCAAAGAACGCATATTGCTCATTGAATGTTGACCAGAACGCGTCGAAATTCACCAGGGGGTCGGCACTATAGCCGGTTCCACCGTTCCTGCATGGTTCGGGTAGTTGATCCAGTCGCTGATAGGCATAAGTCGTGATGTTGCCTGACAACATGTAAGTAAATCTCGTGTTATCGGCATTTCGAAGGATATGGGTTACACCCTGGTGAAAGTATTCCAGTGCACCGGAATCGACCAGCAGGCAACTCGCTTCGTTGATTTCATAACGTTGGAACTGTTTGGGAGATCCGGCCTGGATCGCAACGATGTGTCCATAGCCTTCGGAAGACCAGATGCCCACCAGTTCATCCAGGTTGGCTGAAATATCCGTATCGGAATGGTTAGCCTTGACAACGCATGGAAACAGGGCAAAAAAGCCGAGAATGACCAACGGCACAAGCAAGGGTAAACGTATTTTCATGTGGTGAGGCCTTTATATGTGTGTAATACAATATATGTAAAGTACAAATAGTGTAATACACATAATATGTAAGTGTAAAGTAAAATTTTGTACGGTTAGTTGAACGCGGGATGAACTGGTGCGGATAACAGTCGAAAAGCGGATTTTTAGTGGAATCGATTAACCTGGATTGTTAGTGATCAAAGGGTTACGGGCTCCTGAAGCGAGAGTAGAAACCTGTGCCAGACATCGGTGAGGTTTTGGCCGAAATAATTTGAAAACGCCGGGCCGAATCTCTCTCCAGCTATCAATGCAGTTACAAAATTTCCAAATGCCGCCTTGTCCAGGGCGTAAAGATGCTCGACAAATAGTCTGCTCTGCGAATGCAACATTGGCCATGACAGGCCATAGTCACTTGCCCCCTTCGGAAATGGCAGTCTGCCGGTGGAGTCGGGAAACAGGTGATGGTCTCCCTTCAAGGCATTGATGGCTTGTCGCCTGGAGACTATCTCATCACCGGTACCGGCGGCCCAATCCGCCAATCCCTCAAAAAACCAGGCGGGTATGTTTTTGGTTTTGCGGAACCAGCCCAAGTGCTGGACAAGGTGTAAATGTGAGAGTTCATGAGTGAGCGTTGAGGCATGCGTATCTACACCCTGGAAATCGAACGCCTTTGGAGATATCCACACGTCAGACAGGAAGGCGATACCACGCACCGGCGATCCGACAGGCTGCCCGATGTGTTGCGAAAAGCTCTGGTGTGAGGCGCAAACATACACTCTGAACCCTGACTTGACAGGACGTGATTGCAGGTCTGAGACAATTTTCAAACTGCCGGGTAAAGCATGGGAGATCTGTTTTGCAAGGGTTTCCGCGCCCAGTTCGAAGTACACCCTTGGATCCTCCTTGAGTTGGGTGAACCCAGACACGATCCTGAGCGTGGCTCTGCCCTTGGGTTGCGCGATGATCACTGCTGTGAAGACGACCGCCACTACTACCAGGAAAGCGAAAATGCGAACTACGAGTTTAAAAGGCATCCTTTACCGCTGAATCAGTCAACCAGGGAAATGCAATTTTATTGTGATTACCCTCAACAGGAATCATCCTGGCTTTCGTGGTCAAAATATGCCTGGACCAGCATTTCGAAACAACGAATTACGTTGGCTCTTTCGGACTGGGGAATATGACTCAATACCTGCCACGCATAGGCGTCATTGCTCTCGTGGATTTCCTTGCACAGGTTTTCGCCTTCGGCGGATAGCCTTATCCAAACTATCCGCCGGTCGTTTTCATCACCCGCTCTTTCGACAAGGTTCTTGCGCACCAAGCCATTTACTGTTCTGGTGAGCGTGCTGTGGTCCAGCCTTAAGTGTGCAGCCAATTGTCCCATGGTGGCCTTCTTGTGCTCATCGATATCGAGCAACACGAGGCATTGCGCCAGGGTCACGCTGCAACTGCATAATTTGAACTGTTTCCCAATGAGTCGTTCAAACTGCCTCAGAGTGCTTCTGAATTTACGAATTTCACTTCTTTTCATCACTCACCCAAAATATATATGTAATATACACATAGTGTATTTTACAAGTTTATTTATGTCAAATTGAAGAAAAAAGCCGGGTATCTTCAAATACCCGGCCTCTTCGTGCTTCGATGCAGGGAACCAGCGTCCAGTG
>JAPHTE010000422.1 GCA_026196445.1 Lysobacterales bacterium | reverse complement strand
TTCAACAGATCTGAGCGTGTAGCCGGCCAACTGAGACGCGACCTGGCGCGCCTGATCCAGCAGGAGATCAAGGATCCGAATGTTGGTTTTGTCAGCCTTTCCGATGTGGAAGTGACCCGCGACCTGGCACACGCCAAGGTTTTTATCACGGTTTTCGACCCCGAGAAGGCCGCTGACAGCTTGCAGGCATTGCGCCGGGCGGCCACATTTCTGCGCCGCCGCCTTGGACAGGAATTGCGTCTGCGGCACGTGCCGGAACTGCATTTCCTGCACGACGACTCGGTCGAACAGGGCAGCTACATCGACCAGTTGATCGAAAAGGCCCTGAGCGCTGACAAGGGCGGTGAAGAGCCCACCCTGGCCGACAAAGAAGAGCCCGACCAGGACTAGGGGATTACCAGTGGCGCGCCGCAAACGCGGTCTGAATATTCACGGTATCGTCCTGCTGGACAAACCGGCCGGTATTTCCTCCAACCGCGCCCTGCAAAAGGTGCGTGGCATCTTCCAGGCCCGCAAGGCCGGTCATACCGGCAGCCTCGATCCGTTCGCGACCGGCATGTTACCCGTCTGCCTGGGTGAAGCCAGCAAAACGGCGGCTTACATGCTGGAAGCTGGTAAATCCTATTTCGCCATCGCCCGCCTGGGACAGGCCACCAGTACCGGTGACCTGGAAGGGGAGATCATCCAGACAGCCAGTTTACCCGACCACGACGCGGCGGGGATCAAGCGGGTTCTCGAGCAGTTCTGTGGTGAAATCGAGCAGGTGCCGCCGATGTATTCGGCGCTCAAACATCAAGGCCGGCCGCTGTACGAGTACGCGCGCGCCGGCGTCACCATCGAGCGGCCCGCACGCACCGTGCAGATCTTTGCCATCAGGCTGGAAAGCTGGTCTCCACCTGATCTCGCCTTCTCCGTTCATTGCACCAAGGGCACTTATATCCGGACCCTGGCGGAGGATATTGCAACGGCGCTGGACAGTTGCGCTCACCTCGTGGAGTTGCGACGCCAGGCAGTGGAGCCCTTTGACGATCTGCCGATGGTGACATTGGAACAACTGGAACAGGCGCGTGAGCAGGGCGATTTGACGAAATACCTGCTGCCGGTCGATGCCGGCTTAATCGGCTGGCCGCGTATTGATCTCGATTCGATTCAGCATGGCAAGTTCACGCACGGCAACCAGTTTCCTGTCGCCCGTGATGCGGCCCCGGCTGGCAAGGTGCGCGTATATGGCCCCGAAGGGAATGTACTCGGCGTGGCCGAATTATCACCGGCAGGTGAATTGCAACCTGTCCGGGTCTTCAATCTGTAGCATGGGGTCAGAGTAAAGTGCCAGAGTCGTGACTCTGGCACTTTACTCTGACCCCTCCCTCAACATGAATGCTTGTTTGCACTTCACATGCCAGTTAAAATGTGCGGCTACTTAAAACCCGGGGCTACCGGTTTTGATGGGAAATTCCGTAATGATGCGGAATGATGGCCAAAAAACCACGGGGCTCTATTCATGGAGAAGGAACCATGTCTATTAGTGCAGAGAAGAAGAGTAAGGTTGTCGACGAATTCAAGCGGACCGAGAACGATACCGGGTCCCCGGAAGTCCAGGTTGCGTTGCTGACGTCACGGATTCAGCACCTCACCAACCATTTCAAGACTCACAAACATGACCATCACTCGCGCCGCGGGTTGCTTCGGTTAGTTAATCAGCGCCGCAGCCTGCTGGATTACCTGAAGAACAAGGACATCCAGCGTTACCGCGATCTGATTGAACGCCTTGGTTTGCGTCGTTAATCAAATTGCCCATTACCAATGGTCACGGACTGCCAAGCAGAGTATCCCGGCAGCGGTTGACTGTATTTGAAAGTATTGCCTGAAGACAGGCGTAAAAGGGCCAGGTGGCCCTTAACAGGAAGCAGGAAACTAAAGTGCAAAAACTGACTAAGTCATTTCAATTCGGAGATCAAACCGTCACCATCGAGACCGGTGAAATTGCCCGCCAGGCAAGCGCCGCTGTCATGGTCAACATGGCAGATACCGTGGTCATGGTCGCAGTCGTCGGGCAAAAAGAAGCCAAGCCAGGCCAGTCTTTCTTTCCCCTGACGGTCAATTACCAGGAAAAATTCTACGCCGCGGGACGTATCCCGGGTGGGTTCTTCAAGCGCGAAGGCCGTCCCACCGAGAAGGAGACACTGACCTGTCGCCTGATCGACCGGCCGATCCGCCCCTTGTTCCCGAAAGGGTTCATGAACGAGGTTCAGGTTACCGCCAACCTGGTTTCATCCAACCCGGACGTCGATGGTGATATCCCGGCGCTGATCGGCACTTCGGCGGCGCTGGCGCTGTCCGGTATCCCGTTCAGCGGCCCGATCGGCGCAGCCAAGGTTGGCTACGTCAACGGCGAATATGTGCTGAACCCCAACCTGGAACAGCTGGAAGAATCCAAACTGAACCTGGTGGTCGCAGGCACCGAGAATGCCGTGTTGATGGTGGAATCCCAAGCCGACCTGTTGTCCGAGGACGTCATGCTCGGAGCAGTCACATTCGGCCACGATGCGATGAAGGCAGTGGTTACTGCGATCAAGGAACTGGTCGCCGAGGCCGGCGTCACTCCGTGGGAGTGGGAAGCCGCAGTTGAGGACCAGGAACTGAAGTCAAAAGTTGAAGCTGCTGCCAGCGAGGGCCTGAAAGCGGCATATACGATCGCTGACAAGATGGACCGCCAGGCCGCCGTTGCGGAAGTCAAGGCATCCGTTAT
>JAPHTE010000023.1 GCA_026196445.1 Lysobacterales bacterium | reverse complement strand
TGATCGTGACCGCCTCTGCTTCTTCCGTCGCGGCCCTGAGCACGATGGCCAGATCGCCGAAATCCACCCCACCGATCAGCATGCCGATCGGCGGCATCAGGACATCATTCACAAACGATGAAACGATTTTGCCAAACGCACCGCCAATGACGATACCAACGGCCATGTCGACGACGTTGCCACGCATCGCAAAACTTTTGAACTCAGACATCATACCCATAACTTTCTCCCTCAGTTTTTGATTTGCCCGCCATGTTGAAAAATGACGAGACTGCCTTATCTTAGCGAAAGGACTCTTTTCTTGTCATTAATCGGTGTAAACCCCGGTGAATTGGAGCTTTATATTCCATCACCCAAAACAAGGTTGCTCAAAGTCAAATGTTGGAATTATTACAGAGCGGGTTAAAGGACCTGGGGGCATCCGAAGACCTCGCCTACTACCTCGCCCGCACCGTAGCCATGGCCGGCGTACTCGCTCTCAGCGTTATCGCCAATTTCGTGGCCAGGCGTTACATATTGTCGGTTCTTACCCATATTGTCGCGAAAACCCGTGCCCAATGGGACGACGCCATCCTTCAGCACCGGGTGTTGAGCCACCTGGCGCACCTGGCGCCCGGCCTGGTGATATACCTGCTCACCCCGCTGGCACTGGGGGGACTGGATTCCGCGGTCATGGTGATCAGGAGTGCTGCCCTGATCTACCTGGTGATCGTGGTGATGCTGACCTTCGACGCACTGCTCAATGCCGCGGAGGATATCTACCGGCAGTTCGACGTCTCTGGAGAAATCCCCATCAAGGGCTTTGTCCAGGTCCTGAAAATCGCGGTGTATTTCCTGAGTACCATTTTTGTCATCTCGATTTTGCTCGACAAGACACCCGTATACCTGTTGAGCGGTATCGGCGCCATGACCGCCGTGCTGATGTTGATCTTCCGCGACGCGATCCTCGGATTCGTGGCCGGCATCCAGTTGGCCGCTAACAGGATGGTTGCCGTTGGTGACTGGATCGAGATGCCCAAATACGGCGCCGATGGCGATGTGCTTGAAGTAACGCTGACCACCGTCAAGGTGCAAAACTGGGACAAAACCATTACCACGATACCGACCTACGCCCTGATCTCCGAGTCCTTCAAGAACTGGCGCGGCATGCAGGAATCGGGTGGGCGGCGTATCAAGCGGGCGATCAATATCGACATGGGCAGCGTCCGTTTCTGCGACGAGGAGATGCTGGAACGGTTTGGGAAAATCCAGTACATCGCTGGATATATTGAGCAGAAAAAACGGGAACTGGCCGAATTCAACCACGCCGGGAATGTCGATAACACCAGCCTGGTCAATGGGCGGCGCATGACCAACATCGGTACTTTCCGCGCGTATGTCACGGCCTACCTGGAAAACCACCCGCAAATCAACCGGGACATGACCTTCCTGATCCGCCAACTGCGGCCGACCGAACACGGCCTGCCGATCGAGATCTACGTGTTCAGCAAGGACCAGGTGTGGGCCAACTATGAAGCCATCCAGGCAGACATTTTCGACCACATCCTGGCGGTGATACCGGAGTTTGACCTGCGTGTTTACCAGAACCCGACCGGCAATGACTTCCGCGCATTCCAGGGATCGGGCAATAACTGAACAGCATCGTTAACCACAGCGCTTGGGTACTATTGTCCGTCTTTTTTCTTTGGCTTGTCTTTCTTTTTGCCGAGCAATTCTTGCAGCAGGGAACCTGCCGCTTCGCCCGCCTCGTTGACGATGTTCGCATTCTGGGACGCCATGATCCCGGCCGCGATATCCAGTGAAATGTCCGGTTCGTAAAGGTTGCCGGATACCCGAACCGGGAACGACAGGTTTCTGTAGTCCACCGGCAACTGTGCCGCCAACTCGTTGACCAGTACAGGATATATGACATAGCTGACGGTTTCTTTGACCAGGTTGACGGTCCCTTTTCCACTTGCGTTGACCAGTGCAGAGCGCAGCGCCAGGTCATCGCTTTTCAGTATGCCCTGGTCGATGATGCCGGTAATGATCAACTCGGAAAACTCCATGCGGTCCGTGGCCCCGACGGCGGAGGCCGTCTCATTGCCTTCCCCCAGTAAAGCGGTGACTTTATCCACCATTCCACGGACATCGATATCATCGATAACGCCGTCGACGACGCTCAAACCCACATCTCCTGACAGCGAGCGCCGTGTCTGTTCCTCGCTGCCGAGTCTGGTGTGGACCTTCAGGTAAAGGTCGCCCGTTCCATGCAGGCGGTCCGTGTCAACTAAATCCCGCAACAACGTGGAGGTTTCAAACCCGGTCACGACCTGGTTGACCGTCAGGGTGGGCGGCGCGGCGGCGAAATTGAGCCGTATATCGCCCTGGTGCTGGCCGCCATAGAGACGTGAGCCCATCGGAAACAGGCGTATCTCATTGGCATCACTGCGGATGGTAACCTCGAAGTCTTCGGCGGTTAAACCGCCTGTGACCAGGCGCCCAATACTTAAATCCCCACCACCGTTGAAAAACAACATGCTGCCGACAGCCAGACCAGCGCCGCCAACTTCGGTGCTGTCTTCAGTTACTGCAAGCAGTGAATAGTCATCCAGGTTCAAGCTGTCAACAGCCAGGTCAAAAGACAGCTGCAATGGCTCGAAGGCCTCGATAACCAGGCGCCCGTCGAGGGTCGAGTGATCCAGCACTGCCTTGAGCCCTGCAATGTCAAGACCCGAGCCTGACCCACTGAAATCGAATTCAGCCTGCAGCTTGCCAAATACATCCGGGTTCCGGGTCGGTGGTGCTTCCATGCCCAGGTCCTGCAACAGCAGCTTGGGGCTGAACTCGGACACTTGCAATTGCCCGTCGAATTCCGGCTCAGACGACAACTGCGTGATATTGAGTGCGCCGGCAGCGGTCAGATCGAAAAATTGCAGCGTCAATTCCGTCAAACTGGCTTCGTCCCGGGCCAGGTCAACGAAGACATCGGTGCTGGCCTTCAACGCCAGGGGCAAGCTGTCCCCGGCAGGCCCTTTGCTGCCCTTGAAGTCGAACTCGACACCCTCGAAACCAAGCAGGCCCTGGCCGCGTAACGCTTGTATCAGGCCTTCGAATTCGATTTCACCGGCCACTTCCGGCTGTAAAAACCTGAGCTCGGCCCAGCCTTTCAGCACAAATGCCTGGCTCGGCGTGGCGGGCGCTGAGCTGGTACTGAAAACATCGAAATCAACGCGCCTGGCCGTGTTTTCCAGGCTGAAGTTGCCTCTGCTGACCTCGATTTCCATCTCAGCGGGTGCTTCCTGGGCAGCGGCAGTACCGCGATCAACCAGGTCCTCCCAGTTGTTGTGCCCATCGGTGTTGCTGCGCAGGTACGCTGAAACACCCTCGAGTTCGATGCGGTCAATTTCAAGCTGCCGGCTGAACAGGGGAAACAGCTCAAGGATCACGCTGGCATCGGAGACTTCCAGCATCGGCTGCACGCCGAACCCTGCCCGGTTGGCCAGGCTCAGTTGCTCGATCTCCAGGCCCACGGATGGAAAGACACGCCAGGAGATATCCCCCGCGATGTTCAGCTCCCGGCCGGTCTCCTTCAGTATCGCCGCGTTGATCTCATCCTTGTAATTATTGGGATCGAGCAGCAACGGCAGGACAATGCTCAGGACAAGCAGGAGAACGGCCACCGTAGCGGCCATGGCCAGTACCCATTTCAAGATTCTGTTCATGGGGGTATGTATCCCGTGTATATCCGGATTGAGGTTTGATTCTATAACAAATCACTGGCAATTCATTTAATCTACGCCCATGAGCAAGGAACCCGTCCAGGCCACTATTCAACGGATACTGACCTGCGCGTCACCGGCTTTTTCCGCTGAAAAAGCTAAACGTATCGCCATGGAGCACTTCGGTATCCGCGCGTTGGCCTCACCGCTGGTCAGTGAACGTGACCAGAACTTTCGCCTGGATGCGGATGACGGACGACGTTTTGTACTGAAAGTTTCCAACCACGCCGAGCAGGAACAGGTGGTGGATTTCCAGAACCTGGCCCTGCTGCATATCGCTGAACGTGATCCAGGCCTGCCAGTGCCACGGGTGATTGCCACCACCGCTGGATGCCGGCATTGCATAGTCGGGCATGGCGGACAGCGGCATTTTGTCCGTGTGCTGAGTTGGATGGATGGCCAGGTATTGAGTGGTGTACCTTCAGATGCAGTGCTCACCGAACGTATGGGCCGGATGCTGGCGCGTCTCGGAAGGGCCTTGCGGGGTTTTGAACACCCCGGTTCCAACCCATTCAGCTTGTGGGATATGAAACGGGCTGGTGGTCTGCGTGCACTGTTACCGTGTATCGAGGACAGGCGGCTTCGGCCCCTGATCACCGGGGTGCTGGATCACTTTGAGCAAAATGTCAGCCCGTTGCTCGACACGCTGCGCAACCAGGTCATCTACAACGACATGAACCTGGACAACGTATTGCTGGATGAGAGCAAGCCGCGGTGCATCAGTGGACTGATCGATTTCGGTGACCTGGTCAGCTCGCCACTGGTCATGGACCCGGCCATTGCCGCAGCCTACCAATTATCTGCTGGCGAAGATCCCCTGGCCGGTGCCCTGCCATTGATCGCGGGTTACCACGCCGTGTATCCATTGCACGATCACGAACTGCGCCTGCTGCCCGACCTGATCATGACGCGCCTTGTGACCAGCCTGCTGATCGGCAGTTTTCGCGCAACGCTTTTCCCTGATAACCGTGATTACTTGCTGACCAGTTTTATACCAGCCCAAAATGCCCTGTTCGCACTCAGCCGGCAGAACCGGGATGCAGCCGCCGAGCGTATACTCGATAATTGCAGCAAGGTTTCAATTTAAGCATCATGGAAACTCTGCTCGAACGTCGTAAGCGCTTACTGGGCAAAGCTTACCGCCTGTTCTACGACAACCCGGTCCACATCGTGCGCGGTGAAGGCGTGTGGTTGTTTGATGCCGACGGCAAGCGCTACCTCGATGTGTACAACAACGTGCCGCACGTCGGCCATTGCCACCCGCGCGTGGTGGAAGCGATCCACCACCAGGCTCAAATACTCAATACACATACCCGCTACCTGCATGAAACTGTGCTTGATTACGCGGAACGGCTGACCGCGCGTTTTCCAGCGGGGCTGGATATCGCCATGTTCGCCTGCACTGGCACCGAGGCCAATGAACTGGCCCTGCGCCTGGCGCGCGCTGCCACCGGTAACGACGGCATGATCATCACCGAGCACGCCTACCACGGCAATTCCTGGGCGGTCGCGCAAATTACCAGCTGTTATACAAAGGCGGAACAGCGCGGGGACAATATCGTCACGGTTCCCACCCCGGACATGTTCCGTGGTCTGTATGCCAATGATAAGGCGGCAGCGCAAAAATATGCCGCCCACGTCCAGGCCGCCGTCGAGACCCTGGTGCGCAACGGCCACCGCCCGGCGGCATTGATCGTCGATACGGTGTTTGCCAACGAGGGGCTACCCAACGTACCACCCACTTACCTGCAACAGGCGGTCGATATCGTACGCCGGGCCGGAGGCCTGTTCATCGCTGACGAGGTGCAACCCGGTTTTGGCCGCCTCGGCGACCATTTCTGGGGATATGAGCGCCACGGCGTGGTGCCGGATATCGTCACGCTGGGAAAACCGATGGCCAACGGTTACCCGGTCTCCGCGGTGGTCACCACGAAGCCGGTGACCGATGCCTTTTCCCGCGACGCGCATTATTTCAATACCTTTGCCGGCACACCGGTGGCGTGTGCTGCCGCGCTGGCAGTGCTGGAAGTGATCGATCAGCAGGACCTGGTGGCAAAAGCGCTTAAAACCGGCGAATATCTTTTTGATCACTTGAAGGATTTGGCAACAGATCACGACATGATAGGGGATGTTCGCGGCAGTGGCCTGTTTATCGGTATCGAGTTGGTACGTGATCATGACAATCTCGAACCCGCCACCGTGGAAACCGCCAAACTGGTCAATTTACTGCGTAATCGCGGTATTTTGATCAACTCAACCGGGCTTTATGACAATGTCTTGAAGATTCGCCCGCCGATGATTTTCGGCGCAGAGCACGCTGATTTGCTGCTGCAAAAGCTCGCCGGTGCGCTCGAGGAAATCAGGGCTCCCGTGCACCGTAAGTCTTGAACTTTTCCAGCACCCGCGCCATTTCATCGTCATCCAGGTGCTGTTCCCCTCCCATGGCCAGGATCCGGCAGTACACTCCAGCCAGGTGCTCGACCTCGACGGCCAGGGCCAGTACTCGCGGCAGGTCTTTTTCAAAGCAAACCATGCCATGATGGGCCATCAGGCACGCTTTACGCTGCTCGAGCACCTTGAGCACCTGATTGCTCAACTCAGCGCTGCCAAAAGTGGCGTAGTCAGTACAGGGAATATCTCTGCCACCCGCGACGGCCACCATGTAGTGAAATGCGGGGATTGACCGGTGCGTGCAGGCCAGTGCAGTACAGTTCGTCGGGTG
>JAPHTE010000308.1 GCA_026196445.1 Lysobacterales bacterium | reverse complement strand
TATCCGGCGCCACCTCGGTGTCAAGCGGACGCGTTTTGCAACACGCGAGGAGTTGCAAGAAATGACCGGACTGGTGCCTGGCTGCGTACCCCCATTCGGCGAGCCCATTTTGCCATTTGAACTCTATGCGGATGAGGCCGTGGGTGTGGCCATCGACCGCGTGGCATTCAACGCAGGGTCACTGACCCACTCGATCATCATGAGCGCCACCGACTGGGAAAGAATTGCCCAACCAGACAGGTTCAGTTTCAGCCGCAAAAACTAGGAACGGGTCAGGCTCACATCTTCGGTCATTGTGATACAGAAAAATTAACCTGATCCTTGTGAAATCCATGCACCGTTTTAGCCAGCACAAACGGCCGTTTTGACGATTAAACCAGTCTATCATTTTCCAAATAAGCAGATGTTTCCACGAGATGGGCAAGGCCGGATTATTGCTTCCCGCTGGTATCATGTATTCTCTTATATTCCTGAACATTTGGCGGAGCAGGCCGGCACTTCGGACATGTACAAATTCCTTATGTTGTTTCTTTTGGCCGCAATACCACTGGTGCCATACGCGCAGGATGCCACGCTCACCCAGGACCCTGTCCGCCAGGTTCACTGGGCAATGGGGGCATTTTTTGGTACAGGCTGGTACCAGATCGACCAGAACCGGTCCGTGTTCGTGTTTCGCGTGCCGCCGCGCCAGGAGATCCGCCAGTCCGGATTTGATGAATCCGGGTCCCGCCGGATAGGCGTGGAAATTCACTACCCGCTATCGTTTGGCCTTCACCAGCTCGACGATATTCCCGACATTATCAACTTCGACAACTTCGGCACCGTCAGCTTCACACCCGGCGTGCAACTTGAGATACCGGTAAACAAGAAATGGTATTTAAGACCTTATTTTCACGTAGGCGCCGGTTATGAAAAGGAGTCCGGCGAGTGGGCGGGCGTTTCATACGGCGGCGTCAAGAGCCGTTATTCCCTTGGCGACAATGAGCGGCTGCGCTGCTCGCTTTTGAATGCTATCAGTTACGCGGGCTACAAACCTGAATTCAAGGCAAGCGGACGCTATGGATCGGCCATGACCGGCCTGGAGTTCAGCCAGCCGCTGGGCCGGCTTCAGCTCGATGGGCAACCGGCCAGGCTGAATTGGCACGTGACCTACAGTTACCTTTTCGACAAGCTTAACTTTTATGTTGCAGAAGACAGGATCGAGTCGATCCAGGACCAGTGGGAAATTGGAATGGCCCTGGGTAAAGGCAACGGAAAGCTGAAAATCTGGTTCATGAGTTTCGAGCACATCGGACTCTCGTTCAAAACCAGCTCGAATGGCCACTACAAGGCCATCTCCTTGAATTTCAGATCACCTTTTACTTACTGATCAACCTGAATCCCGGGCCTTGTGTGCATTCAACGCCCCCGTTAGCCGACTAAAACTCGAAGCGCAGCCCGATGATCAGGTCGATCCAGCTTTCATTGATTTTAAGATTGGCTGGTGATTGCAGGTTCAAGGTGACTTTGTTGGTCAGGTCAAGGTAGCGGCCGCCAACTAGAGACTTGTGACAAGTGCGGTAGTGACGTCAGGATCATTGCCAGTATCGAAGATCCGGTAGTCATCCAGAAAATACTTGCCCACCTGGAAAACATCACAAGTTCCGAAGCGGCAGCGTTGTTGCCGAATTGCCGGGCTTCTCCGAGTCTGCCATTGGGTTTATTCGATTGAAGAAACCAGTCAACCATGGCATTGACCTGCTGTTTCTATTTTGGTAACGGTATGGCTGTTTGGTGCTTTGGGTTTTAAGTGAATATAGCGTTTGTTTTACTTATACTCCCCCCGGAACCGGTCGAATTGGAGCGATGAAAGCCAATGCCATGAAAGCCACCGCCATGAGAACTACTGCGATGTGCGCAATGGCGCTCGTGGCGATAAGCACGCCCTGTCTTCACGCCCAGGATGTGCAGATCCGCGAGGATGAACTCCCGGACAACAAGCCGAACTATTCCCCTTGTCCCGAGCAGCACTACCCGCAGAATGTGTACTTCGAAGATACCCACCTGCATACTTCCTGGTCGGCCGGCGCGGGGATGGCCGGAGCCAAGCTGGGGCCTGAAACCGCCTACCGCGTCTCGCGCGGGGAACAGGTGACGAGCCAGACCGGCTGGCTGTACCGCCGCGGTAGTGAGAATGGGCCAATGTGGTTTAAAGGTAGAAGTATCTTAAAATTCAGGCCGTTAATAACCTGGTTAAGTTTTAATCATGGAATGAATAGAGAATGAAAATGAAAGATTTTTTCAGAAATGTTGTTCTGCTTGGTGCGCTCTGTTTTGCACCAGTCTGTCTAGCGCAAGATGCGCCCGCGGCGGATGGTGAGCAAAGCGCTGAAGAGTTGGCAAAGAAACTCTCCAACCCACTTGCCGCAATGATCAGCTTTCCCATGCAACTCAACTATGATCAGAATATTGGTCCAGAAGATGATGGTTCGCAATTCAAGCTCAATGTACAACCGGTTGTGCCTGTATCACTCAACGAGAAATGGAATGTCATATCTCGAACCATAATGCCTCTGGTGAGGCAGAAGGACGTATTTCCCGGCGCAGGTAAGCAATCCGGTCTGGGAGATTTCGTTCAGAGCATATTTTTCTCACCAAAGAAGCCCACCGCGAAAGGTCTGATCTGGGGTGTAGGCCCGATTATCACCATGCCGAGTGCCACTGACGATTTATTGGGAGGGAGAAAGTGGGCAGCCGGCCCGACGGTTGTCTTGCTGAAAATGCAGGGTCCTATCACCTTTGGTTTCCTCGGCAGCCACAGTTGGTCTTTCGCTGGCTCGGATAATACAGCGGACGTCAATCTGACATTCCTGCAACCATTCCTGTCTTATGTCACACCAAAGGCATGGACGTACGGCCTAAATGTTGAAAGTACTTATAACTGGGAAACTGAAGATTGGGGCATACCGTTAAACCTGACTGTCAACAAGATGGTCAAACTGGGTAAAAGTCAGATGGCCAGCATCGGTGGTGGCATCCGTTACTGGCTTGATTCCACCGAGTCAGGACCGGAAGATTTCGGCTTGC
>JAPHTE010000366.1 GCA_026196445.1 Lysobacterales bacterium | reverse complement strand
GTGGATTGCACCAGCAGCACATCGCCGGAGCGCAGACGGGTTTCGTCCAGGCCCGGTGATTCCCGTTCTTCCATGCCTTCGAAGCGGTTGAAGGCCAGCAAGCGCAGTTTAAAACGCGACATCAAGCCAGCATTGCCGATACGCACCCCGTTAAGCCGGGAGGCAGGGGTGATGGCGACTTCTGCAATTTGCTGTCCTTCCGCTGACAGGGGGTGGCTGGCGTCGACGGCGTGTTCTGCCGTGTACAGCGTGCCGCCCAGGATCCGGGCATATTCCCTGAGGTTCTGTTGGGTATCGCTGGTCGTGAGGCGGTCGCCCTCTCGCAGTTTCACGTCGGGCAGGGGATTGATATACACGCCCTTACCACGCTGGATGGTCTCCACGTTGATCGTTTCACCGGCGCGGGTGATGGCCTCGGCCAATGAACGTCCGATCATCGGGCTTTGTTCGTTGAGCCTGATTTGTGCAGTGTAGACCCTCGAGACGCCGCGGTTCATCGGTGGTGTGCGTTCTGGCAGGATGCGCGGGGCGAGCAACCACAGGTACAGGGTTGCGACGAAACCGGCTATGAGCACCGGGCCGACGAAATCAAACATATTGAAGCGGTCCATGCCCATGTCGGCGGCCACGTTGACGACCAGCAGGTTTGTCGAAGTACCAATGGTCGTGGCCATACCGCCCATAATGCTGGCAAAGCCCATCGGAATCAGGCTGCGTGACGGCGGTACGCCGGTTTTCACCGCTACACCGATCAATATCGGCAGCATCAGCACGACGATCGGCGTGTTATTGATAAACGCGCTGAGGAATGCCGTGAGCAGCAGGGTCAGCAGCAGCGACAGCGTGGGGCTGGTCCGGAATGACTTGGCCAGCATACGGCCCACGGGTTCGAGCGCGCCAGTGCTGATCAAACCCTGGCCGACGATCATCAATGCCGATACGGCCACCAGCGCCCGGTTGCCGAAGCCCAGGAAAAAATCGCTTGGCGACAGGACCTCGCCATCGGCCTCAAAGGGAAACAGCTGGAAACCGCAGGCCAGCACGACCAGCACGACCAGTGCGGTGGTTTCAAGCGGGATGTTCTCACGGGCAAACAGGACCAACGCCACCACGATCATGATCATCACGGCCAGTGCGTGCATGTTGGGCAAGGCAAGTTCAAGCATTTTTATTAACCGTTGTCGCTGTAACAGCTCCGCGCGGGTTCAGTGTAACTCATCCACGTGCTCTTTCGCTTGGCGGTTTTTGTGACTTGACCACAGGACGAGGCCTCACTTGCTACGATTGAGCGTCTGGCATATGCTGCCTGCGTTTTCCCGGTGTTCCCCACAGGTGCTTATCTTTGCAAAGCAAATATTATCTAGTCAACTTTGACCCCGTCGCAATATCCATCGGACCATTGGATATTCATTGGTACGGTGTCACCTACTTGCTCGCGTTCCTGGCCTTCTGGTGGCTCGGAAATTACCGTGCCTTACACCAGGGCTGGCGCGGCTGGAGCAAACAGGATGTCAGCGACGTACTGTTTTACGGCATGCTCGGTGTGATCGCGGGCGGGCGTATCGGTTATATGCTGTTTTATGGTTTCGACCTGCTGTTGCAAAACCCGTTGTCGATATTCCGCGTGTGGGATGGTGGGATGTCGTTTCATGGCGGCTTGTTGGGCGTGATAGCCGCCATGGCCTGGTTCGCGCATCGTACAGGCAGGACGTTCTGGCAGGTGGCGGATTTCGTCGCCCCGATGGTGCCACTAGGCCTGGCCTTCGGGCGCCTGGGTAATTTTATCGGTGGTGAGCTGTGGGGCCGGCTGAGCGATGTGCCGTGGGCGATGATCTTTGCCAAGTCGACCGGCTTCAGGCCCGGTGAAAACCCGGCGCTCATCGAGGCCTGGCGCTCCGGCGCGCTGGACCATTTCGCCAGGCACCCGAGTCAGTTGTACCAGGCCGCCCTGGAAGGCCTGGCCCTGTTCCTGATCCTGATGTGGTACTCCGCTAGGCCACGGCCGAAGGGCGCTGTTGCAGGCCTGTTCCTGCTGGGCTACGGTGTTTTCAGGTTGATCGCGGAATTTTTCCGGCAACCCGACGAGCACATCGGTTTCCTTGCAATGCAATGGCTGACCATGGGTATGCTGTTATCGTTGCCGATGATCGTTGCGGGCGTGATCGTCATGTTCTTTGCATACCGGTTCGACCCACAAAACCCGGGGGCCAGTACCAAGTCATGAATAACTACCTGCAACTTTTGAATGATATCCTTGACCAGGGCACACGCAAGGAGGACCGGACCGGCACCGGCACCATCAGCCTGTTTGGTTACCAGATGCGTTTTGACCTGGCCGCGGGTTTCCCATGCGTGACGACCAAGAAGTTACACCTACGCTCCATCATCCACGAATTGTTGTGGTTCCTGAAAGGTGATACCAATATTGCCTATCTGAAAGAAAACGGCGTGTCGATCTGGGACGAGTGGGCGGATGAAAACGGTAACCTGGGGCCCGTCTACGGCGCCCAGTGGCGTGACTGGCTGACCCCGGACGGCCGCCACCTGGACCAGGTCAAGCAGTTACTGCATGACCTGGAACACCGGCCGCATTCGCGCCGGCATATCATTTCCGCCTGGAATCCGGCCGTGTTGCCGGACGAATCACGCAGCCCGCAGGATAACGCCAGGGCTGGATTACAGGCCCTGCCGCCGTGCCATATGATGTTCCAGTTCCACGTGGCCAACAACCGGCTCAGTTGCCAGATGTACCAGCGCAGCGCCGACGTGTTCCTGGGCGTACCATTCAACATCGCCTCCTACTCGCTGCTGACCATGATGATCGCACAGGTGCTCGACCTGGAGCCGGGGGATTTCATCATTTCCCTGGGTGACGTACACATCTACCTGAACCACCTCGAGCAGGTGCAGACACAGCTCGGACGTGAGCCGTTCCCGCTGCCGAAAATGCGCATCAACCCGCACCGGAAAGACCTGTTCAAATTCGTTTATGAAGATTTTGAGCTGCAGGATTACCAGTGCCACCCCCCGATCAGAGCACCCATCGCTGTGTGAGGGATCGAACGGACGTGAAACAGCAATTGACCCTCGTTGCCGCGCTGGGCAGGAACAGGGCGATCGGCCTGGATGGCAGGATGCCCTGGCACCTGCCGGCCGAGTTACAACACTTCAAACGCACCACCATGGGCAAGGCCCTGGTGATGGGCCGCAAGACCTGGCAGGCCATCGGCCGGCCCCTGCCGGGCAGGCAGAACATCGTGGTCAGCCGCAACCCCTTGCTCGAGGTTGACGGTATTGAAGTCGCAGGTTCACTTCGCGAGGCACTGCAGATTGCAAACAGCCAGGAAGTGATGGTAATCGGCGGTGGCCAGTTATATGAGCAGGCGATGCCGTTGGCCGACAGGATGGTACTGACCCTGATCGATATCGAACCCGAGGCGGACACCTGGTTTCCCGATTGGGACGACGCACAGTGGGAGAGGGTCGCTGAGCAGCACTTCGAGGCGGACGAAAAGAACCCGTTGGCTTATTGTGTCATCGAATTAGAGCGCGTTTAAAAGTACTTTATTTGCGTGAACACTTGACCTGGAACAGGGACCGGTCTTCCAGTCTCAGCGCGCTGAGCTTGCCACCCCACACACAACCCGAATCCAGCGCGAGATAGCGTTTCTTGACACGCAAGCCGAGTGCCGCCCAGTGTCCGAAGGCGACGGTCACATCACGGGTCAGACGGTGCTTGTGTTTGAACCATGGCTGGTAGCCCTCCGCCTGGCTGCCCGGTGGGCCGGACGCATCGAACAGGCAGCGGCCATCTGCGCTACAGAACCGCAAACGGGTCAGGATATTGGCGATCAGGCGCAGTCGCTTCCAACCGGTGCGGTTGTCGCGCCAGCGCCGCGGGCGGTTACCGTACATGCGGCGCAGGAATTCGCCGCGTTGATCGGATTGCAAAACCGTGGAAACTTCCTGGCCGAGCCTGACTGCCGCGTGTGCATCCCATTGCGGTATTACACCAGCGTGTACGCGCAGCATCCGGTGCTCTTCCGAGAAGCAGGCCAGGGGCTGGCCACGCAGCCATTCCAGCAACGCTTCGCAATCCGGGTCGTTGATGATGGCGTGGAATTCAGAATTCCCCGATTTGCCATCCAGGTTGAGTTCATGTGTTGCCAGCAGGTGCAGGTCGTGGTTGCCGAGGCTGACACTGACGGATTCACCCAGGCTCATGAGCAGTTTCAAAACCTGCAGTGACTGGCCGCCACGGTTGACCAGGTCTCCACACAGCCACAGGCGGTCATTGGCCTGGTCGTAATCGATCTTTTGCAGCAAAGCCTGCAGGGAATCATAACAACCCTGGATATCGCCAATAAGATAGGTAGAAGCCATCTGAATTCAGGCTCCGCCTAGTGCAAAGGCGCGTCCGGGCTGTACAGCGTGAATTCTGGTATCTCGGCACGGAACGAGTGGCCGTCCTCGGTGACAAAACCGTAGGATCCACGCATGGAGCCCACGGGTGTAGGTATCAATGCACCGCTGGTGTAACTATAGGACTTGCCCGGCGCCAGTTCAGGTGTCTCACCAATAACTCCCTCACCGATCACTTCTTCGATCGAACCATCCGCATGCGTGATGATCCAGTGGCGGTTGCGCAACGTGATGTTGTGCCTGGACTGGTTGGTGATGGATATCGTGTAAGCAAAGGCGAACTTGTCCTCGTGTTGCCCGAGAAACTTGGGTTGCGCGATGACCTGTACGGGAATATTCATAAGCTAGTGGTCTGCATCATACGACAGACTCCTGGCGAGTGCGGCAAATTGCGACAGGCTGAGTTGCTCTGCCCTGTGGGCCGGGTCGATCCCGGCTGCAATGATTTGCTCGGCGGTGAACAGCGTGCGCAAACCGTTGCGCAATGTTTTGCGCCGCTGGGAAAAGGCGGTCGTGACTACGCGTTCCAGGTTATCCAGAGACCCGGCATCGACCCTGGGTGCAGCGAGCGGGTTGAGACGCACGATGCTGGAGTGTACTGCGGGTACCGGTGAGAAACTTTCCGGGCTGACGTCAAACAAGGGCGTGACGTCACAATGGTAAGCAGTCATGACCGACAGCCGCCCATAGGTACGGCTGCCGGGGCTGGCCGCCATGCGTTCCACAACCTCTTTTTGCAACATGAAATGCATATCCCGGATTTGCCGGTGCCACTGCAATACGTGGAATATAAGCGGTGTCGAGATATTGTACGGCAGGTTGCCGACCAGCCTGAAAGGGCGACCCCGGGTGATTTCGGACAGGTCGGCCTGCAAGGCGTCGCATTCGTGCACGGTGACACTGTCGTAACCGGTAAACTGATCCCGCAGCCGGGTGACGAGGTCACGGTCGATTTCGACCAGGTGCAGTTCAGCGCCGCTATCCAGCAGAGGATGTGTCAGGGCTGCCTGACCCGGCCCGATCTCTACCAGCAGGTCCGATGCCTGTGGTGCGATACAGGCAACGATACGTTCAATGACCCTGTCATCACGCAGAAAATTTTGACCAAATCGTTTACGCGGCCGGTGTTTCATCGG
>JAPHTE010000478.1 GCA_026196445.1 Lysobacterales bacterium | reverse complement strand
GCCGGCCTCTCCCGGGTACCGGAAGACGCCTTTGACGAGTATGGCGAATACGGTTCCTCCAGCGCACCCTTTACCAAGGCGGAAATGGACCTTGCCAGGCAGGACCCCTTCAACCGCTTTGTAAAGGAAGGCAAGGAATTCCGCCTGCCGCTCAATGGCTTTCCGGCTGACCGTTCATGGCGCTCCACCAACACTTTTGACTGGGGTCCGGTGGATCTGCCAGACGACATGTTTTCCGATACCCGTTCGGCCAACTTCGCGATCGAAAAGCTGCATCAGGAGTGGGACAAGCCCTTCTTCCTGGCGGTCGGGTTTCACCGTCCACACCAGCCGCTGTACAACCCGAAACGCTTCCACGACCTGTACCCGCCCGAGTCCGTGGCCCTGCCGCCGACGGTGGATAACGACCTCGCCGATGTACCTCGTTCCGGCAAGGAATACGCCCTGGCCCCCAACACCTCAGGCCTGCACAAAAGTGTCGTGGCTTACGGGGAGTGGGAAAATGCCGTGTCGTCCTACCTGGCCTCGATATCCTTCGTAGACGAGCAGGTCGGCAACATCATGGCCGCGCTGCAAGAAAGCCCATACGCCGAAAACACCCTGGTGGTGTTGTGGTCGGACCATGGCTGGCACCTGGGTGAGAAGGAACACTGGGGCAAGGCGACCGGTTGGTACCAGTCGACGCGGATACCCATGATCATCGTGCCGCCGGCAAGTCAAATCCCTGAAGGGTTCGAGCCGGATACCACCAGCGTGCGGCCGGTCAACTTGCTCGACCTGGCACCAACCATCGCAGCTATCACCGGTGTTCCGTTGATTGAAGACTGGGAAGGCAGCAGCCTGCTGCCACTGCTGCAGGATCCCGGGCGCGAATGGCAGGCTTTCACCCATACGACTTTTGGCCTTGGTAACCACACTGTCAGCACCGAGCGCTGGCAATATATCCACTACTTCGATGACGCGGAGGAGCTATATGACCTGCAGAGCGATCCGAATGAGTTCGTCAACCTGGCAGGCGATCCGCAGTACACCGATTTAAAGGTGAGGTTGCGCAATTACCTGCCACGGGAACCGCAGTGGAAGTTCTTCGTGCGCTACCACAACTTCAAGGCCGTGATTCCAAGCGATGGCTCACCGATGAAACTGTTCGACCTTGCCTATCGCAATGATGTCAATGAACAGGACGACGTCGCGGATGACTACCCGGAAGTGGTTGGCAAAATTAAAAACTGGCTGAATGGCCAGCAACCGGCTTCGAAATTCCTGGTAATGGCCCAATGACGCATCACGCGAACAGGCCAGCTGCCTTGTCAGCGCTCCTGCTGCTGACCCTGGCTATGGTGTGTTCGGCTGCATTAGCAGCTGACACCGAACAGCCGCGTGCACGGAGGCAGGCATTCGACCTGGTGGAAATCGAAAAACCCAGGGTTCTCAAAAAAGCTGCAGCCTACCTGGATGAAGTCCCGGTGACGGTAACCGCCCACCGCGCCGAACGCAGCACTGGCGGGCTGCACGATTTCTATTCCGAGGGCGACTACTGGTGGCCCGACCCGGACAACCCGGACGGCCCCTATATCCGCCGCGATGGCATGACCAACCCGGAAAACTTCGTCGCCCACCGGCGCGCCATGGTCCGCCTGAGTGAGATTATCGGCACGCTCACATCCGCTTACCTGGTAACGGGCGAAGCCACCTATGCGCAGCACGCATTGACGCACCTGAAGGCCTGGTTCGTGGATGAGTCGACCCTGATGAACCCCAACCTGCTTTATGGGCAGGCTATCAAGGGCCGTCACACCGGGCGCAGCATCGGCATCATCGATACCATCCACCTCGCCGAGGTCGCAAGGGGAGCGAAGATCCTGGGCCAGAATGGAGCCTTGCCTCAACGAGATTTCGAAAGCATCAAGTCATGGTTCTCGGAATACCTCGATTCGCTGACCAACCACCCGTATGGACAACGGGAACGGGTCCATCCCAATAACCACGGAGTCTGCTGGTCAATGCAGGTTGCCGCGTTTGCGGACCTGGTGGGACGTGAGGACCTGCTGGACTGGATTCGCAAGCAGTTCAAGACGGTTTACCTGGCAGAAATGATGGCCCTTGACGGCAGTTTCCCGAAAGAACTGGCCCGCACCAAGCCTTATGG
>JAPHTE010000491.1 GCA_026196445.1 Lysobacterales bacterium | reverse complement strand
TCGCCCTGAACATGAACTTCCACCCGCCCGGACGCATTCAACACCCAGCCGTGCAAACTGTGCTCAAGTGCGTGCCGGTAGATAAACGGCCTGAAACCGACCCCCTGGACGATACCGCTGAGGGTGATCTTGCGGGCCTGCTGCAGCTTGCTGCCGGGCATGGCGTCTTGCTTAGCCGTCACTATTCACGGCAGATTCGCGGATACCGTTTGCCCACCAGATACGGCAGGCGCCCTCATCGGAAACCATGCAGGGCCCAACCGGATTTCGCGGTACGCAGGCACGGCCGTAGAGACGGCATTCATTGGGATAAATCCTGCCCAGCACCACCCTGGCGCAATCGCAGCCCGGTGGCATTTCACCGGCCCGTTTGCGTGCCTCGTCGGCATAACTCGGAAAGTGTTTGCGGGCATCGTGCTGTGCGAACGGCGAGCGAATGGCGAATCCGGAAGCCGGTATGGTGCCGATACCGCGCCAGTTGGCATCCGTGATTTTAAAGGTTTTTGCCAGTTGCGCACGCGCGGCCGGATTGCCACCTTCGCGGACCAGTTCCGGGTAGCAGTTATCGAGGAAATAACGCTGGTCGTTCAACTGGCGCAGTACCGAGTACATGGCCGCCAGCAGGCTGTGTGATGTGAAACCGGCAATAGCGGCAGGCATGGCGTGTTTGTCCACCACGAATTGCCATTCCTCGGGCCCCATGACAGTAGCCACGTGTCCCGGTGCGATCAAGGCATCGAAACCGGCCTCGCCCGATTCGAGCAACATGGCGACCGCCGGCCAGGTCCGGCGTCCGGACAGCAACAGGTACAGGTTATCGGGTGCACCTTCGGCCAGCATTGCAGCCACCGGTGCAGTGGTGGTTTCAAAGCCGGCAGCGAAAAAAACCACCGGCCGGGACGGGTTCTCACGGGCGATGGCTACGGCCTCGGTCGGCGAGGCCAGCGGGCGTATATCCGCACCCTGTGCCTTGGCTGCCTCCAACGTGCGTGCCTCGCATTTCCGGACGTTGACCGGCACGCGCAGCATATCGCCAAAGGCGACCAGGGTAATGTCTTCATGGCGCGCCAGCTGGATGGCTTCGAACAGGTCTTCTTCAGGGCAGATACAAACCGGGCAACCAGGGCCCGGTATCAGCTCGATGTTGGCGGGCAGGGCGCCGCGCAGACCGGCCATCGAGATGGAGCGCTCGTGGCCGCCACAGACGTTCATGATCCTGACCTTGCGGTCTAACGGCAATGAACGAATCCGGTCCAGCCATTGGTCAGCCGTTCGTGTCATGAGTCGCTGGTGATCGGCCTTCCGGGGCTTTGACCTTGCTCGTGGTGGGAATGGTCATGGTGCACATGTGCGTGTGCGTCCGGATTCTGCCGATGTTCCTGTTTCCTGGCGGCCACCTGTGTCCTGAGCCATTCCAGCCAGTCTTCCATGCCGGCACCTGATTTTGCCGAGGTATGGATCACGGGCGCGTCATTGGCAAGGTTGCGCAGGTAGGTCTCGGCGCGTTCAGGTTTGAAGTCGTCCAGTATCGGCAACAGGTCAGCCTTGCTGATCATCACCATGTCTGCGGTGCGGAACATGACCGGGTACTTGGCGGGTTTATCGTCGCCTTCGGGCACCGACAGCAGGGCTACGTTGACATGCTGGCCGAGGTCGAAGCTGGCCGGGCAGACCAGGTTGCCGACGTTTTCAATGAAAATGATGTCGTAGTCGTCGAGGTCCAGTCCGTGCAGGGCGTCGTGCACCATGTGGGCGTCGAGGTGGCAGGCGCTGCCGGTTGAAATCTGGATGGCCCTGACACCGTGTTTGCGGATGCGCTCAGCGTCGTTTTCGGTTTCCAGGTCGCCCTCGATGACGGCCAGCGAGAACTCGTCACCCAGGGCCTGGATGGTAGCCTCCAGCAGCGCCGTCTTGCCGGCGCCGGGTGAGGACATCAGGTTGATGGCAACAACACCATGCCCATTGAAATGATCGCGGTTGTGCTGTGCCATGTGATCGTTTTCATGCAGCAGGTTGTGCAGCACGGTCACCGCTTCGTGGCCCTCTGCAGTGGTTTCCAGCGTGCCACCGCTTGCGAGCAGGTGTTTGTTGCCGGGGGTTACGTTGCATCCGCAGGTATCACACATCATCAGCTCCATTCATCAATTTATTCTGCAGCCAGCATCTCGTCATAGAGTTCCCAGGCCGTTTGCGCTTCCTGTGGCGTGACTTTCTGGATGGCGTAACCAACGTGCACGACGACGAAATCATCCACTTCCAGGTTCTCATCCTGCATCATGAACAGGTTGACGTCACGCTGCACGCCACGTGCTTCGCAGTTGGCCACGTAGCCATTGATCTCGCGAATTTGCATGGGGATTCCAAGACACATCAG
>JAPHTE010000081.1 GCA_026196445.1 Lysobacterales bacterium | reverse complement strand
GGCCCGATAAGCCCCGTGATCTCACCTGACCCGGCGGTGAAACTCACGCCATCCAGTGCAGTTACCTGGCCGTGTTTCACGCTAAAGCTGCGACGCAGGTCCACCGCACGCAAGGCATAGCCGGAAGTGGCCTTGCTCACTGATGATCCCGGCAAGCGGGCTTGCGGTCGCCACTGGCAGCACCGCGTGACTGGTCCAGGTGCACGATGACCCTTGCAGGCATACCCAGGCGCAACTCGCCCTTCGATTCGCAAACGAACACGCGCACCTGGTACACCAGGTTCGTGCGAACCTGTTCGGTTTCCACGGACTTGGGGGTAAACTCTGCAGTGGGTGAAATGAACCCGATCCAGCCTGGGTAACGCTTGCCGGGAAAACTGTCGGTTTCAACTTCCGCGCTCATGCCGGGCCAGATCTTGCCCAGTTCCGGTCCAGGCACGTAGACCCGGACCCACAATGGGTCAGTCAGCGCCAGCGTGTAAACCGGTGTCTGTGGTGAGGCCATGCCACCCGGCTCGGCCAGGCGGTTGCGAATGACGCCGTCGGCCGGTGCCTTTAGCTGCGCCTCCTCGAGGTTGCGCCGGGCGAGGGCCAGATCAGCTTCCAGCGCTTTCAGAGTGGCCCGGGCCGAAGCAATGTCCTCCTCGCGCGGACCAAGCGTTGCCAGGTTCAATACTTCGCGGGCCGCATTCAGACGTGCTTGCGCCTCTTCGTAAGCCGCCCTGGTATTGTCCACCGCATCTTCGGATGCCAGGTCTTTCTCTTTCAAAGCCCGTTGGCGTATCCAGGTGCGTTCCGCATTGCGAGCCGCGACCTCCGCGGCCTCCACCTCGGCGCTCGCTTTGCGCACTTCTTCGGGCCGGGTGCCACGTTCCAGCCGCAATACCACCTGGTGCTGGGCCTCTAACTGGCCTTCTACCCGCTCAACTGCCTGCTTCAGCCGACTCGTGTCCAGTTCAGCCAGCACCTGCCCCGCCTGAACCGCGTCACCTTCCTGGGCCGGCATGGCGATAATGCGCTCGGCGGCGTTGAAGGCCAGGGACACCTCGCGGATGTCAACGTTTCCATTCAGGAGCAGACGATCCGATTGCTCCAGCTCACCGTTGTGTTGCCAATACCAATAGCCGGTGACCACAACCACGATCGCCAGCACCACCACTATTAAAATTCTCTTCTTTTTAACCATAATCGTGTTCTCTATCGCGTTTCAGCATCCTGATCAACAGGACTTCAAAGTTATTCGCACAGGCTGATAGCAGCCCGATTGCCCCTATCGCAATGGCGAATCGGGAGCTGGTATTCATGGCGTCATTCCATCATTGAGTACCAACTTGATCTGGGCCAGGTAATTCTCCAAACCCGCCTCGTCGTAGTGAACGTTCAGGAAGGGTTCTGCGATAGACCGGGCGACAAAGGGAAAAACACACAGGCTCAGCAACATCAATGTGGCGGCGCCGGGGTCGAGGTCTGGGTTGAGCCGTCCCTTTGCCTGTTGTATTCCGAGTAACCCGGGCAGAGCCCCGCCGAGCCTGGGCGCGAAGTGCTCGGCAAAGTACGCGTGGATCTCTCCGCTGGACAACAACACTTCCCGCACGATCAACCGCGGCATGGCGGGATGACGCTCCAGCATATTGAACATGAGCCTGGCCACGTCGAAGGCCTCGAGGGAATCGGCTTCCTGTAAGGCAGCGACATTTTCTGCCATGGGCTCCAGTACGCGGTTCATAACTGTCACCAGCAGGTCTCGCTTGGTACCGAAGTAGTAATGGACCAACGCAGGATTGACGCCCGCGGCGTCTGCAATTTTGCGAATAGAGGTGGCTGCGTAACCAGATTCGGCAAAGAGTTCTTCCGCGATATCGAGAAGCTTCGACTGCAATTCCCCCGTCTCGGTGTTCGCGGGACGTCCTCGTTGCCGTTCACCGCGGCTTGTGCTTGTGGATTTGACGTCATTCATGCCAATATTTTAATTAATCGTTTAATTAATATCAAGTCAAAATCCATAAAACCAGTGTTGGGTGAACTGCTTGCTGTCCCCTCCCTGATGAAACAGGGTACCTGTCCACTTTTCTGCTAACAGTGATGTACCGGATAGAGCGGACTCACGCCTGGAAGAAGAAATGAGCTCGCTCTGCACTTCCCAATTGATATTGATTATCAATTACTGTAGCTTAATCAGACGATTCGGGGAGCATTCATGCAAACCTTGACGATGTATAAAGCATGCCTGGCCCCGCTATATTCATTAAAGAGGGAACACCAATGAGTCGATTTAACAACTTACAGGGAAAGTTTTTACTGGTTTGTATCGCCGCTGGCATGTCGCTGAATGTCATGGCCGCTCCGAAGCAAATGGACATGCGTGTCGATACAGGGGCACAGGACCGGGAGGCTTTGAAAGCCGAGCGCAAGGCCTACCATCAATGGCTGGTCTCGGAACGGGTTGCTGCAGCAAGGGGCAATGCACTGGTCGTGGAAGCCAGCGCCGATCAAATCGACGCCGTTGACAATGCACCAAAACAGCGACCGGAAATCGTGGGCTTAAGTCAGGACCTGGCGGTTGATATCGAGTTCAGCAATGTCGACCTGGCACGGCTTCGTGGCCGTGCACACAGCCTCGATATCGGTGCGCTCGAGGCGACCGCCGATGGCGGTTATGTCTACACCGCCGAATTGTCTTCACCGGGCGCTGTCGGATTACGCGTGCAGTTCGCCGGTTTCAATATGCCTGCTGGTGCAGCCCTGTTCTTGTACACGGAGGAAGGCCAGGTATTTGGGCCATACACCGGCCGCGGGCCGTTCGGCAATGGCAATTTCGAATCCAATACGCTGGCAGGGGACAGCATCACCCTGCAAGTGCGCCAGACCGGGCGTGCCAGTCAGCGCGCCATGCGCGAAACCCGATTCAGGATCACCGGCCTGGGTCACGTCCGGCCGCGCTTCATGGCCGGGGAGTGCGGCTACAACGCCTCATGTGTTCAGAACGCTGCCTGTGGAAGTCCTGATTCGGCGGTGGATGATGCAAAGAATGCGGTTGCACATATGCTGTTCCGCTCCGGGGCTTATTACTACATTTGCACCGGCGGCCTGATTGACGACAACGACACTTCGAATAGCCTGCCATTGTTTTTGACCGCCAACCATTGCATCAGCAAGGGACGTGAAGCCAATACGCTGGAGAATTTCTTCAAGTTTGCCTCCACGAGTTGTGGTGATACCTCGCTGTGCGAGGCGTCCTATGACAGCCTGCGTTCCAGCTTCGACCGGACATTGGGTGCTTCCATCGTATCCACCGGACGCGCTGCGGATTACACGCTGTTACGGCTGAACGACCCCGCACCGAGTCAAAGCACGTTTCTCGGCTGGAATGAGAACCCCGTGGCTTACAACGATGGTGAGCACCTGTACCGCATCAGCCACCCGCAGGGTGCGCCGCAGTCATACTCCGAGCACGTGGTCGATACCAGTGCCGGTGTTTGCACGAGTTGGCCGCGCGGTGACCGTATTTACAGCCGCGACGTAGTTGGCGCGACAGAAGGCGGCAGTAGCGGCTCGCCGGTGGTCAACGGCGCTGGCCAGATCGTCGGGCAGTTGTCGGGCGCCTGTGGCACCAACCTGAACGACACTTGCGACGCGGTCAATAACGCCACGGTGGACGGTGCGTTTGCAGCCTATTTCAGCGACGTCCAACCGTTCCTTGATCCGGGCACCAGTGGCTGCACCATCACCGAAAGCCCCGAACAAAGTTGTTTTGACGGTGTGGACAACGACTGTGACGGCGCCACGGACGGAGCCGATTCCGATTGCGCCACCGGCGGGTTGCCAAAGGGATCTTCTTGTACTGTTAACGCTGATTGTCTTTCCAATAGCTGCAAGGGCAAACCAGGCAGCAAAACCTGTAAATAGTATTTCGACGCTCCAAAT